>JAUVQR010000014.1 GCA_030598065.1 Planctomycetota bacterium
ACGGAGCTGTGGTAAAAGACAACGCCATGTTAGCGGTCGTGTTCCCAAGGACCAAAGACAAACTCGGCAACATTGACGGCAGCCCCGTGTACTTCCATCACCTGGAGGAAGGTATAGTGGGTTTTGCGGACCCTATATCGTTTCCCGTCTATCCCACCCAGATATACTCAGCCCTTGGGGCGTTCGCCCTGTTCCTGATACTTAGCAACGTCTACGCTTATAAGAAGCGGGACGGTGAGATTTTCTTGCTGGCTCTCATAATTTACGCGCCGATGCGCTTCTACTGGGAGATATTGAGGGACGATAGCGCGCCGGTACTGGGCGGACTCACGGTCTCGCAGGTTATCGGCATCCCCGTATTCCTGGGGGCTTTGGCGCTTTTTATCAGCGGAAGGCGGCGGTTGGAAAAGACCTAGTTCTGGGGCGCGCCCGCAGGGTAAGAAATTACCGCTTCGGGGCAGAGTTTTTTGACCTTGGCGAGGTGTTTTTCTTCCAAGAGCACGTGAAAGTGCAGCCTGTCGCCTGCCACTCTCTTGCTGAGCACATGGCCCTTGTCGTAAAGATAGGCGGGCAGCCTTCCTTCCGCGGCGTCGCAGGTAAGTTCTATATCCACGCATCTGTCCTCAAGAAACGCCACGATCTCCTTCTTCAACTGCTCCAGTCCCAGTCCCTCAGAGGCCGATACCGATACGGCATGAGGATGCTTTGCCTTGAAGAGCGTAGTGATTGTATCATCGGTAAGGAGGTCTATCTTGTTGAGAACGAGTATGGTGGGCTTTTTGTCGGCCCCGAGCTCCTTCAGCACTCCGTTCACGGCCCGCACCTGTTCAATAACCGCCGGGGAGCTTGTGTCAACCACGTGAAGCAGCAGGTCCGCCTGCCTTACCTCTTCCAGGGTTGCGTGGAATGACGCCACCAGGTGGTGCGGAAGCTTCTTGATAAAACCTACCGTATCGCTCAGTAGAAGCTTCCTGCCGTTTCCCAGGAAAAGGGTGCGGGTCTTTGTGTCAAGAGTGGAAAAGAGTTTATCTCCGACCGATACGGCCGCATCGGTCAGGGCATTCATTAACGTGGACTTGCCGGCGTTGGTGTAGCCTACCAGCGAGACCCTGAAACACTCTTTTCTTGCGGCCACCTCCAGTCGCCGGTGGCTCTCAATGTCTTTCAACTGTTTCTTGAGTTCGTGTATCTTCCTGGAAACAAGCCGCCGGTCAACCTCGAGCTGTTTCTCACCCGGTCCCCGCGTGCCGATTCCGCCTTCGTATCTGTCAAGGTGCGTCCACATCCGCTTGAGCCTGGGCTGGGCGTACTCGAGCTGTGCCAGTTCCACCTGGACCTGGGCCTGTCTGGTGCTGGCGCGGTGGGCGAAGATATCGAGAATAAGTTCACTTCTGTCTATGACCTTGGAGTTGAGGGTCTTCTCGAGGTTTCTGACCTGGGCTGGCGTAAGGTCGTCGTCACAGATGACCACGTCGATTTTCCGGTTGCTACAAAGTGATGCCAGTTCGAAGGCCTTACCTTTGCCAACGTAGTAATTGGGGTCTATTCTGCGTTTTTTCTGTGTTATGCTGTCTACGACCCTGGCCCCGGCTGTTTTCGCGAGGCTCGCAAGTTCCTCCAGTGACCCTTCGATGTCTTCATAACGGCCTTTTCTTGGCGATATCATGGCCAGCAGGAGGGCCCTTTCGGCCCTTACCGAGGTATCTGTCTTCCTAAGCTCCGTCGCCTATCTCCCGTCCAAGTATGTGACGTTTTTCTTTAATGATGTCAGCGTTCCTCCTGCATCTCCACCAGTAATTCTTTTGGGAGGTTGAAGTTCGCGTAAACCTCCTGCACGTCGTCGTGGTCTTCCAGGGTGTCCATCAACCGCACTACCTTCTTTCCACTCGCCTCGTCCAGTTCTATGAAACTGGTAGGCACCCAGCTGATTTCTGACGACTCAACGGTGACGTCCTTTTCGGAGAGAACCTTTTTTATGCGCTCAAAGTCTACCGGGGCGCAAATTACCTGATAGACATGCTCTACCCTGAGAACGTCTTCCGCTCCCGCATCCAGGGCAATCATCATTAGCTGGTCCTCGTCCGTATTGTCGGCGTTCACGGTAAAGATGCCTTTTTTTTCGAACATCCAGGAGACACTGCCCGCGACACCCAAGCTGCCTCCGCACATGTCGAATACCTTTCTGATTTCTGACGCGGTACGGTTCTTATTATCGGTTAGAATTTCAAGCATTATAGCCACGCCACTGGGTCCGTAACCCTCGTACAGGCAGTCGGAGAAGTCGCCGCCGGTCGTCCCGCCAACGCCTTTCTGGATGGCCCTCTTTATATTGTCCTTGGGCATGTTGGCAGCCTTCGCCTTCTCGATTGCGTACTGGAGCCTGATGTTCATGTCGGGATTCCCACCGCCGGTCTTGGCGGCAATCATGATGTTCCTTGCAAACTTGGAGAACATCTTGCCCCTTTTGGCGTCGCTAGCGCCTTTTTTTCTCTTGATTGTCGACCAGTGTGAGTGTCCTGACATTTTTGGTCCTCGACCGGGTTATTGAACGGTATAATCTTCCTGGGGCGGCTCGCCTTCCGGCACCTCCAGGGTGTCAAGTATCTCCAGCTGCATCTTTATCCATTTCAGGTCCCGGTTGTCCTTATATTCCGGGAACTCCGCAATGGCCTCTTCCCAGTACTCCCGCGCCTCTTCCCAGCGTCCGAGGCTGTAATATATCTCTCCGATGTGCTTATATATCTCCGGGTCCGGAGACGTGTTGACGGCCTCTATCAGCTTGTCAATGGCGAGGTCAAGTCTCTCGTCGTCTATACGCTCCGTTGCCTGTTTGTAGTAGACCCATCCAAGGCTGTCCATATAGGCGCCGTTGTCCGGCTGTGCCTCAAGGGCGGTCTCTATGAGCTGCAGGGCCTCGTCGAGCTCTTCACCTCTTTCGGCGAAGAAATAACCAAGGAAGTTGCTGGCCTCATGGAAGTCCGGGTCTATCCGCAGCGCCTCTCTGAGCTCGTGTTCCACTTCGGATGTAAAGTTGGCTTCGTAGTACATGTTGGCGAGCATAATGTGCGCATTTCTTGCCTCTTCCGTGGTTTCTGTGTTTTTGGTCGCCAGTTCCATAATTCTCAGGGCCGCTCGTTCCTTCTTCTCGGCGATGAGGAGTCTGGCCAGGGTTATGTACTCCCTCGTGTCGCTGACACCGTTGGCAACCCTGATCTGAAGCAGGGATATCGCCTTGACGCGGTGTTTGTCAGAGTCTTCCGTATTCTCCACCTTGGCGTATAGCCCGGACAGAAAGGCATGCCCGAGCCACTCATCGGGTGTCGCCTGCATAAAGATTTTCGCCTCTTCTATAGCCTTGTCCGGTTGCCCCAGTTCATCGTAGGAGATGGCCAGATATAACCAGGTTGCTGGTAAATATGGATTTAGTTCCTTTGAGGTCTCCAATTCTTGTAGCGCCGTATCGTAGTCCCCGAGTTCGATGTATGCCATGCCCAGCTCGGTGCGTATGGCGCTGAGGTCTATGGGGGGGTCCAGGTTTATAATGTCATTCAGGCAGTTTATACCCTTTTGGGGCTGTTCCTTGCCGAAATAGAGGTGCGCCAGCCGATAGAAGGCGTTGGAAAGCAGTGCCTTGTCTACCAGTTCGGTGTCGCTCCTGCAGGCACGTTCATATTCAACGATGGCTTCGTCCGGCCTGCCCTCCGCATCGTGGATGTTGGCAAGTGTGTAGTGTATGCTGAAGTCTTGAGTGTTTACTTCTGTGAGTCTCCTCATGTACACCAGCGCCTTGTCGTTTTCGTTCAGCTGCAAATAGCAGGTGATAATGTACCGGAGAAGTTTTTCTGAATTCGGGTCGCCTTCCAGCGCTTTTTCGAAAAATCCCGATGCCTGTTCCCACTCACGGCCCAGCATGGCGTAAAAGCCCGCGGAAAAATTTGCCTCTGTCTCTATTGAGACCTCTTTCCGCTCCGGCGTGGCTTTGGTGGCTACAGGCTTGTCCTCTTTTGGCTGCGCTTGGGTGGCACATCCATGGAGGATAAGGGAGAATAGAATGAATGCTATTGTGCTATTACGCATTTAGGTATGTCTTGAGAAACGGCTGTGGCGAGGCCGGTGGCAATTCAAATCCTTTTCTGTTCTGTGTGTTCGGCTCAGCCATGAGTTCTTCCGCGGGTACACGGGTATTTATGGGATTACCTTATTGAGCGGATACTCTATAATACCTTCAGCCCCGGCCTTCTTGAGTTCTGGTATGATGCGCCTCACTATAGACTCGTCTATTATCGTTTCTACGGCATATCCGGAACCTTCGGCAAGGCTCGAGACCGTCGGTTTTCTGAGGGCGGGAAGCTTTTGTATGACGTCCTCCAGGGAATCTCCGGGGACGTTCATTTTCAGGCCTACCTTCTCACGAGCTGTGATGGCTCCGGTGAATAGCAGCGCGAGGTTCTGGGTCTTTTCCTTCTTCCAGGGATCTTTCCAGGACTGATTGTTGATGATGAGCTGGGTGGTAGACTCCATTACCGTATCCACTATACGCAGTTTGTTCGCCCTCAAGCTGGAGCCCGTCTCGGTAAGTTCCACGATAGCGTCAACCAGGTGAGGGGCCTTCGCTTCCGTGGCTCCGTGAGAGAATTCCACTTCTGCGCTGATGCTCCTTTTCTTGAGATACTTCATGGTGACGTTTACGAGTTCCGTTGCTATCTTCTTGCCCTGCAGGTCTGAAGGGGTCTGTATGGGTGAGTCCTCGGGGACCGCTATCACCCACCTCACCTTGGCTTGCAGTTGTTTTGCGTAAACCAGGTCAGCCACCACCGTGACGTCCGAGTCGTTCTCTTCAACCCAGTCGGCACCTGTGAGGCCTACGTCAATTATGCCCTTTTCCACGTATCTGGGCATGTCCTGGGGACGAATCAATCTGCCCTGGAGCTCGTCGTCGTTTATCGAGGGATAGTATGACCTCTCACTGATGCGCACCACAAAACCTGCCCTCTGCATCATTTCGCAGGTGGAATTCTGCAAACTTCCTTTGGGAATCCCTAACACAAGTTTTGACATTATACTTTCTCGTCTCCACTTAAGGTGTCGTCTATAAGTTTTGATAAATGAACGCTCTTTGCCGCGGAGTCGTCCAGAATGAACGTCAGGACCGGCGTGTAGCGCATCTCAAGCCGCTTTCCGATAATCGACTGAATGTGGCCTCGCGCGTGCTTAAGTGCGTTCAGGGTGAGCCTCTTCTTGGTCTCGTTGCCGATGATTGAGACATAGACCTTAGCCAGACGCATATCGTCGGAAGGCTCAGTCCTTGTTACAGTGACAAAACTTATCCTCGGGTCCTTAAGCTCGGTGAAGATAACCCTGCTTATCTCCCTTTTCAATGCCTCCGCTATCTTTTCGAGCCTTCTGGTGCGCACGTTATTTTATAGTAATTCCAGGCTGTAGTCCACAAGCTCTACTTTAGGAAATAGCCTTAGGGAGTTCACAAGGCCGGAAAGTACGCTGTTGACGCGCCTTCCTTCATTACTTACCATTGCCACCGCCAGGACACATTCTTTATGATTGTCTTGAGCTCCGACCTCTGCTATTGAGACGTTGTACTTTTGCCTGACCCTGTCCTTCAGGCTCTTTATGACACGGCGCTTGTCCTTGAGGGAATGAGATTCCCTTAAGACAAGTCTGATGTTTAACGTTCCGACAACCATGAAAGTCTGCCGTGGCAGGAAAAGAGTCTGGGAGTTTGTTTCTAGCTAAGCGTGCGGGCTATTTCTTGGATTTCGTACGCCTCAATGATGTCACCTACCTTAAGGTTGTCGAATCCGGCGAATTTCATTCCGCATTCCAGCCCCTGCCGGACCTCTTTCACGTCTTCTTTAACGATCTTCAGGGAGCTGAGCTTGCCCTCGAATATAACGTCCTGGTCCCTGCGTAACCTTATAAGAGCGTTCCTGGTAATCTTGCCGCCTCTGACAATACAGCCGGCCACGTTACCCAGTTTGGATACCTTGAATATCTGTTGTATCTCAGCATTGCCCAGGTCGACTTCCTTCCGTTCGGGTTCCAACATCCCCTCCATAGCGGCCTTAACGTCATTGGCGATGTCATATATCACCTCGTAAAGTCTAATCTCCACGCCGGTCCTTGATGAAAGTCCGGTGACTCCGTCCTCGGGGGAGGTATGAAATCCTATGATTATCGCGTCAGAGGCATCGGCCAGAATGACGTCCGACTCGGTTATGCTTCCCACGCCGTGGTGGAGTATCCTGACCTTTATCTCATCTGTGGAAAGGTCCGTTAGCATGCTTTCCAGCACCTCCACCGAGCCCTTCACGTCGGCCTTGAGTATGACTTTGACTTCCTTGATCTTGCCACGTTCTATATTTGAGAAGAGATTCTCTAGCGTGATGTGCTGGCGTGCCTGCAGGCCGGCCTCCCGTGCGCTTTCTTGTCTCTTTGCCGCTATTTGGCGGGCCTTCTGAATGTCGCTTATTGAGTAGAACTTTTCTCCTGCGTTGGGTACGGACGAAAGGTCTGAAACGGAGACGGGCTGGGAGGGTCCCGCGTGTTCAAGGGCCTTTCCCTTATCGTCGAACATGGCTCGTACCCTACCGTAACTGTGGCCGCACAGTATTATGTCGCCCAGGTGCAGGGTGCCGTCCTGGACAATCACCGTTGCGACAACGCCTCTTCCCTCGTGCAGGCGCGCCTCAAGCACAACTCCCATGGCCGGGTTCTTGGGGTTTGCCCTGAGTTCAAGAATCTCCGCCTCAAGCTGGAGCCTATCGAGAAGGTCTTCCAAACCAAGTTTGGTGGTTGCGGATGTTTCTACGAACTGTGTTTTTCCTCCCCATTCTTCTGGTGAGAGGCCGAGTTGCGCCAGTTGTTGTTTTACGCGCAGTGGGTTGGCGTCCGGTTTGTCTATCTTGTTAACGGCGACTACAATGGGCACGTCGGCTGCGAGTGCGTGGTTCAAGGCCTCCTCCGTCTGCGGCATGACGCCGTCATCAGCGGCTACCACCAGCACGGCGACGTCGGTTGTTTGGGAGCCTCTGGCCCGCATCGCGGTGAACGCCTCATGACCGGGCGTGTCAAGAAATATTACCGCACGTCCGTTCATTTCCACACGGTATGCCCCGATGTGCTGCGTGATGCCGCCCGATTCCCCGGCGGCCACGTCCGCCTTCCTTATGGCGTCAAGCAAGGAGGTTTTGCCGTGATCCACATGGCCCATAAACGTAACGATAGGGGGCCTCGGTTCGAGATTCTCGGAACTACCGCGCAACATCTCGAACTCCTGTTCCATTTGCTCACCCGCCTCTTTGAATTTTTTCAGATCTATGTCTACACCAAACTCAATACCAAGTAGTACGACGACTTCTTCGTCAAGAGTCTGGTTCATAGTGGCCCGGATGTTATGTTCCATCAGGAGTTTTGTGATGATGCTGCTTGCTCTTATGCCTATCTTACTGGAGAGTTCCTTCACACTAACGGGCGCTTCCAGGGAGACCTTGAGTCCTTCCTCCCGGCGCTTTGCTATAAGCGCGGCTTCTCTCGACGGCCCGCCCACCTTCTTCCACGGCCCTCGTTTACCCCTTCTTAGCGAGGGTTTTAGATGTCTTCTGAAAGGAGGACGGCGACGTACCTCGATGTACTTGGGTGGCCTGATTAGCTTGGGCAACGGCTTCCCGTCACTAGACACCACCTTTTTCTTTGCTACCCCTTCAGCAGGCGCCTGTTTCGTCGCAGCTGCCGGTTCTGTTTTGGCCGCTGCTGGCTTTTGGGGCGCCGTCATGCGTCTGGGCGGCGCGGCGGCTTCCTTCCGTTTGGCTGCTTCTTTGGTCGCCTTAGGGGCAGCAGCTTTCTTGGCTGCCAGCGCCTTGGTCGGGCGGGCTGATGGCTTAAAGAAGCTCCGTATAAGACCGGCCTCTTTCTTGTCTATGACGTTAGCGTGGTGCGTTATGTGACTGAGCCCGCGTTCCTTGCATTTCTCAATAATGGTGCCGCTCTTTATGCCCAGTTCTTTTGCTAGTGCGCTTATCCTGATTTTGTCTGACATTTAAGCTACCTTATTTTCCCCCGCCTCATCGTTATCCTGGGTGGAGGTTGCCAGTTCCTCCCGGTCATCCTTTGATACAGGCTGCTGAAGCGATGGGTCTTCTTTGGGTGATGTCTCCTGTTGAGGCAATTCTTCTCCGGTCGGCCGGTCACCTTCTGAGACCGGCTGCTGAGACGAGGAGTCCTCTTCGGTTGAGATGTCCTTTTGTGAAAGTTCTTCTTCGGTCAGTATGTCTATGTCCCACGAAGTGAGCTTTGAAGCCAGCCTGACGTTTTGTCCTCTTTTTCCAATGGCCAGCGAAAGCTGGTCGTTAGGCACTACCACGGTTGCCTGGTGCGTTTCCGCAGATAGCATGATACCGACGATTTCCGCCGGTTTAAGCGTGTTGGGTATCAGCGCCTCCGGGGCGTCGTCCCAGCGTATGATGTCAATCTTTTCGCCTACCAGTTCATCGACTATGTTCTTGATTCTTGAGCCTCGAACCCCGACACAGGCCCCTACGCAGTCCACGTGCGTATCCAGTGACTCTACAGCAATCTTTGTCCTGTAGCCGGCCTCTCGCGCGATAGCCCTGACCTGGATTACCCCTTCAGATATCTCGGGGACCTCCAGCTCAAACAGCTTCCTTACGAAGTCGGGATGGCTTCTTGACAGAACCAGCCTGACTCGCTGTGACACCTTTTTAACGTCGAGCAGCATGCCACGCACCCTGTCGCCGGGATGATAGAGCTCATCTACAATCTGTTCTGACTTGGGCAGTAAGGCTTCTACCTTGCCCAGGTTTACCACAATAGTAGGGCCTTCAAAACGCTGTATAGTTCCGGTAACAATGTCGCCTTTTCTCTTTACATACTCCTCGTAAATGGCGTTTCTCTCCGCCTCTCTTATCTTTTGTATCATAACCTGCTTGGCGGTTTGCGCGCTTATACGTCCCAACTCCGAAGGGTCGATTACCCTCTTTCCTTCCAGAGCAATCAGCTCACCCGTGGTTCGGTCTATTGTTATGGTAATATCTTCTCTATGGTCAAAGTGCTTTCGCGCGGCGGACATAAGTGCCGCCTCTATGCCTTGAAACACTATTTCTCTGTCGATGTCCTTGTCTCGACGCAGGGTCTCTACCAGCCTGAGAAGTTCTTCTTTATCCACGAGACAAAACCTCCTGTACGGGCAAAATAAAAGAGTGGAAGAGCCCACTCTCTTAAAGATGCCGCTACTTTTGCCCAAGTGTACCCTCAACTAATTGCAGGGTATAGATTAATATGAATCTAACCCGTATACGAAATTTTGTCAAGCCCTTTTTAAAGGCCAAGAAAATAGTTGAATAGAGCGGGCCTGAACACTATAATCCTCTAAAATAGAAGTACTTCTGTAGAAACATGTGTCTTCTTTGTCCAGCTGCCGTACGGCCCGGGCATGTGGGCCAGCAGCGATGTCATTTTAAGGTGAAACAAGTCGTGTTTTTGAGGCGGCAAGGGGAGGGATTTTGTGTGTTGTGGGGGTGTAGCGATGCCTTCTGGTACAACTGAGAGCTGGGCAAAGGCGGGGTTTCTCGAGTGGTGCACTTTAGTCTACGACTCTCTCGGATACGTTTTGTACAGGATTATGTGGGTGATGTCTTTAGTTGTCCTGAAAGCGCTCTTCGGATTTGAGGTTAGAGGCGAGCAGTATTTGCCTAAGGAAGGGCCTGTCATTTTGGCTGCCAACCATTTCAGTGTTTTAGACCCATGGGTCCTGCAGGTGGCTTGTCCCAGAAGGATTAGCTATCTGGTGCAGGCAGTGTACTACAAGAGCTGGGCGTGGTGGTTTTACCGGATGCACAAGGCAATTCCTGTTGGCGGAGAAGTGCAGAATAAGAACGCCTTCTTTACCGGGCTAAACGTACTAAAGGAAGACGGTGTGTTGGGTATCTTCCCGGAAGGTTGGGGGAAGAAGATTGATGTCAGGGTCGGCCGGGGGAATCCGGGTGTGGCGATGATGTCTTGCAAGAGCAATGTCCCCGTGGTGCCTGCTTACATTGACGGAGCCAATGAGGCATTGCCCCAGGGCGCGATATTCCCGCGTTTCAAAAGGCTGACGGTTATCTATGGAGAGCCCATTAGTTTTGGCAGCCCGGAGAAGCCTACCAAAGAGGATCTGCGCAGGATGACAGATGAAATAATGCAAAGGATACGGGAACTGGGAGGAAAGGGCAAGTGAGGGGCGCATTCACGTCGCGCGGGCAGGGGTACGGAGTCTTGTTTGCGCCAGCCGTGACGCGCTTGATTTGCGCGGCAAGGGGCCGGTTATTTGCGAGTGGGCCCCCCTATCGCGTATAAGTCGTGGTCGTTAGAGCCTACGTAGATTGTACCGTTAGGACCGATTGCCGGTGAGGACTCTATCCAGTCTTCCGTCTCGAATCTCCATAGCAATGCGCCTTCTGGACTGAGGGCGTAGAGCCTCCTACCCTTCCGTTGGCCCCTCTCAGTTCGCCGGTACCGAAGTAGACGGTGCCGTCACCGCCCAGTGCCGGTGAAGACTCTATGATGCCGCCCGCTTTATACGACCACTTGAGGCGGCCGTCTCTGGTGATTGCGTAAAAGTTGCCGTCGTAGGAGCCGAAGTATACAGTGCCCTCCGCGTCAAAGGCCGGCGAGCCGTGTATCGCCCTCCCCGTCTGCGCCCTGAGTATAACCTTCCCGTCCCCGTTAATTCCGTAGAGCCGTCCGTTCTCCGAGCCTATAAAGACCTTTCCATCGTGCGTCACGGCGGGCGAGGAATAAGAGGGGTAAATGGCCCTCCCCACCCTCCTTCTCCACCTGAGTTCGCCGTGAGAGTTCAAAGCGAATACCACTCCACCATTGGTTCCAAAGTACACGTTGCCGTCTTCTCCGATTGCCGGCGACGAGCTAATCGGACTTGGCGCCTCAAACGCCCATTTAAGACTTCCGTCTCGTCCCAGGGCGTAGAGCTTGTTGTCACTGGAACCTATATAAACGGCGCCGTCGGCTGTGATTGTGGGTGAGGAGAAGACCTCTCCCCCTGTCTCGTAGGCCCACCGTAGGGTCCCGTCATTCTTGACCGCATAAACCTTCTTGTCACGGGAGCCGACGTATATCGAGCCGTCAGGTCCTATGGCGGGAGAAGATGTGATGCCGCCTTCGGCGCGAAAGCCCCACTTTTTCTTGCCTTCCGGTGTAACCGCATACAAGACGCCGTCTTCAGAGCCAACGTAGACGGTTCCGTCAGGACCCACCGCCGGGGAAGACGTGACGTTACCTGCCGTATGGAATCTCCATTCGAGCGTGCCCTCTTTTGGGCCGGGGGATGCGCTAAGCCCGTTATGCAGAGGGTTGTTCCTGAACATCTGCCAGGGTATGCTGGTGCCCTCTTCTGTTTCTATGGCGTGGCAGGCGGGGCAGGCTAAAATGATTAACGAGATTATCGACAGGGAATAGAGTGCCTTTTCAAGGGCCGTGCGTTGTTTGCTTGTTGTAGGCATGACGTCATCAATCTCCAACTGCGTATAGGCCCCCGTCTGCAGAGCCGAAGTAAATGGTACCGTCTTCACCGATGGCGGGTGATGAGCGAATAGGGCCCTGCGTGGGTAGTGTCCATCTTAAGACGCCCTCGCTGTCCACGGCATAGAGGCTTTTATCCCAGGAGCCGATGTAGACGTTGCCCTCCCTGTCAACTGCCGGCGATGACGTAATGGTACCCCGCGTGCGGTATTTCCAGCGCAGGGCCCCTTCGGCGGTAAGTGCGTAGAGTTCACCGTCGTTCATTCCGAAATAAACCCCGCCGTCCGGCCCGACGGCGGGCGAAGAGTCTATCCAGCGACGTGTCTTAAAGTTCCACCGGGCGCTGCCGTCGTTTCCAATCGCATACAGTGCACCATCGCCGGAACCCACGTATATAGTAGCGCCATCTTCGGAGACGGCCGGGCTTGAGCTGATGGCGCCATGTGCGTTGAAGCGCCACTTTAATTCCCCGTCCGGGTTGACCGCGTAAAGAAAGGCGTCGTTGGAGCCGAAGTATATCGTGCCGTCAGGGCCGATTGCCGGTGACGAACCGATGTATTTCCTGGTATTGAAGCCCCAATTTATCCTTCCCGCCCCCGTGATGGCGTACAGGCGGTAGTCGTCAGAACCCACGTAAAACACGTCTCCTTTGGCGCCTGTTGCGCGTGATATAGTAGGGGAGGAGGTAATCCTGCCGCGCACCTGCCGCTTCCACCGGAGGTTACCCTGTGGGTCCAGCGAGACCACCTTCCCGCCCCAGGAGCAGACGTATATGCTGCCGTCGCTACCTAACGCCAGAGAAGAGTAGACCTTATCGTCTATGGCGTAACTCCACTTCAGTTTGCCGTCCCGTCCTACGGCATAGACGTTACCGTCAAGAGAACCAAAATACACGGTCCCGTCCCGTGCTATTGCGGGAGATGAGTTCACTTCATCTCGTGTCTTGAAGCACCAGCTAAGTGTGCCCGTCTTGCTGCCCACGTACTCGCTCAACCCGGTATGTCGTGGGTCGTGATGGAACATGGGCCACGGAGAATCAGGGCCGGAGAAGGCCGGGTTTGCGGACACCAGCGAGAATAGCGCAAGAAGAATATAGTGTCGCACGGCCTGTGGCATCTCCGCTCCTCCGAGATATATAGAAGTTGCAACCGGTTAAGTCAGGATATTAAAAAAAAACCTGTGTTAATTCAACAACATTCTATTTCTCCTTGACCGCCTACATATACTTAAGGTATCATTGAGCGAATTAAGCACTTACATATACTTCTAATCTCTGTCTGGCCATGAGAACAAAGTCACTATCCCGTTTCTTTTACTTCCTGACGGCCGCCGCCCTGCTGGCGTTGTGGTTAGGCCATTGCCTGACGGCCGAGACGCGGAAGACGCCACGCATAACGTTTGAGGAAGACACATACCACTTCGGCGACGTCTACAGGGGCGACAAGGTAAGCCATTCCTTCGTTTTTGAGAACACAGGGTCGGACGACCTTGTCATAGAAAACGTAAAGACCTCTTGCGGGTGCACGGTGGCGGCCCCCACCCGGAAATCCATCCCCCCGGGTGCCGCGGCAATGATAGAGATTACCCTGCGGACGGGCTCCTTTAGAGGCGACATCAACAAGACAATAACCGTTATTTCCAACGACTCAGAGAATCCGAACTATATCCTTACCGTAGGAGCGCACGTTAAGGAAGAGGTTGTGGCGAAGCCGCGGAACCTGTGGCTTGACCAGATAAAGCAGGGCCTGTCGGTTACAAAGGACGTTGAAATCAAACCGGTCTCCGACCTGAAGCTGAAGATAACCAAGGCGAGGGCGACCAGCCCTTTATTAAAGCTGCGTTACAAGAAGAAGGGAGAAGAAAACGCCTACGTACTCTCGGTGACAACCAGGAAGGACGCCCCCCTGGGCCGGTTCTCGGGTGACATTCAGGTGTTTACAAACAGCAGTAAGCAGCGCCTCTTGGTGATACCGTTTTTCGGTGAGATAACAAGTGACGTCTCCGTGTTCCCTGAGGAGGTCTCATATGGGGTCGTAAGAAGGGGCGAAGAGGTCGTAAAGCAGATACTGGTCACTGTGCACAAAAATGGTATTCAACTCAAGGAGTTTAAGCTCGAACCCGATTACCTCAGCCTGCAGGTTATCCCTACCGATACAAAGGATTACCTGCACCGGCTTAAGATAACCCTCGGAGGCGACATGCCGCCGGGAAGGTTTAACGGCACCCTCACGATTCATACCACCAGTAAGGACCAACCGGTCTTGACGATCCCTATCTACGGTGTCGTTAAGGAAGGATGATGAAGACCTTGTGGCTAACCGTTTTTTGTGTCCTGGGCATACTGGGCGTGTCGGCGCCCGTTTTCTCAGGTGCTGCCGGTATCACCGCGGATGACACAGCCGGAAGGACTTCTTATGATGGCTGGCTGGTGGTCGCCTTTAGCGGTGAGGAGAACGGCTACCTGGAACCCTGCGGCTGCGAAAAAACCATGATCGGTGGAATTGCGCGGAGGGACGGTATGTTTCTTTTACTGAACCGTGGCAATCAGACGATACTGCCTTTGAGCCTGGGAGACCTGAGCGGCCATGTGAAGAGGCAGGATGAGATTAAGATGGAGACGCTTGTACAGGCCCTTGGGGACATGCAATACGAACTCCACAATAT
>JAUVQR010000032.1 GCA_030598065.1 Planctomycetota bacterium
ATAGACGGCTACCGGGAGCTTAAAGACGGCGCGCTCGAGATATACACCCGGTACGCCAGGTTCTACAAGAAGAAATATTACTACGGCGAGGCCGTCTTCAAGATAAGAAACACAACACCATACCGCCCGATACCCGATTGGAGAAAATACCCGTACAAGTCCAGGTGGAAGATATTCGACTACCGCTGGAAGCGCATCTCCAAACCGGAGTATAACCAGAAAGATTTCGCCGGCTACCCGAAGGTAAAGTGGTAGGGGGGCTGCTTCCCGCACACGAATTAATGTAGCTGCCCCATTTATGGGGCGTAGTAAATAGCCTGATGAATCAGGTGACTACAATGCTTGATGAGAAAGATACCTAACGTTTATTACTTCACTTCTCCTTGAGGGGAAGATGTGTAACATTTATTGTTCTCTGCACCCTTGGAGAGAGGATACGTAACGTTTATTTCTTCCCTCCCCTTTGGGGAGGAGATACGTAATATTTCTTATTTCCCTCCCCCTTGAGGGGGGAGGGTTAGGGTGGGGGTGAAAAAGAATTGGCCAAAAAGTTAACCACTGTTGCCAAAAATCTCAGAAAAAGACCTACTGATGTAGAGAGGCTGTTGTGGAAACATTTACGGTCAAAGCGGTTTGAAGGACTTAAGTTCAGGAGGCAACATCCAATAGGAAATTATGTCGTAGACTTTGCCTGCCTGGAGAAACAGATAGTAATTGAAGTTGACGGCGGCCAGCACACAATAGAAAAAAATAAGGACGAAGAACGAGATAGATGGCTTGAGCGAGAGGGCTACAAGGTCTTGAGGTTTTGGAATAACGAGGTATTAACGAATATAGAAGGGGTGACAGAAGTAGTAATGTCAAACTGTTTGCCTCACCCTCCCCTGACCCCTCCCCTCAAGGGAGGGGGAAAGGCCGAAGACAGACGTTAAGTTATTGTTGCATTAGCTTTGTTTAATGGCACTTCGCGACATTTCGCAATAATATAACCGGTACATCTCGAGGTTGTTAAATGATAAAATCGCTTGCTAACACTTAATTAAATTGCTAATCTTTTGCATTCTGCATAGTTGCGAAATAGGCATGTTAGAACAAAACGCATTCGGAAATTACAGAAAAAGCTTTGTGTGGCTTATCTAAAGTAATGCAATGTCATTTGTCGAATATTACAATTAGCCTTTCAAATTTTCATATCTCAAGTTGCATTTATGGGTAAGGAGTTGTTAGAAATACTTGTCTGGCCTACAGCGGGTCTTTTTTTCGGGATAGCTGTGCTAATTATTCTTCGTGCTCCTATAACACGTTTTATTGATCGTGCGAAAATGGTCTCGAGAGAAGGGATTGATACGTCAAGTCCTCAACAACAGCGAGAGGATAGTAAACGCGCATCGGCGGAAGAGTTGACGCAGTCGTTAGGTGGGATAGTTCTACAAGAACAAGCGGAAGCGATAAGACAAGAACTCATACAGCGTAATCTGACAGAAGGGCCTGAAGCCGTACATAACTAAATTTGGTGTAGAATTTCTCCAATTTCTAACGGATGGTGGTCACCCTTTGAATAAAGCTGGTTAGATTTATATATATTGTATCATTGTTAATTGTCCTACAACTACACTCCCGTAATGACAAACGGTTTTTCGGTGGACAGGCCCTGGTCGTCATAGGCGATGATGCGGACCAGGTTCAGGCCCCTGCCGATTGGGATCTCCGCGGTGATGTCTAACTCGGCGGTCCGGTCCGTGTTGTACTCGTAAAAGACCTTGACGTCGTTGACGATGATGTAGACGACCCGCACGTCCTGGTCGTCCTCCACCTGGAAATTCAGTTTGAGGTCTCCCCGCCTTGCGGTGAGCACCCCCTCCTTGAGCCTGATAACAGGCGGCCTGAACGGTAGGAAGGACAGCGGGATTGTCTCTTCCTCGATGTCCTTTTTATACCGCGCGTCGGCTGGGAGCCGGCGGACGTCCAGCGCGTTCACCCATCCGCTGACACCGCCGGTAAGGGGAACCCGGTACCAATCACCCACCCTCCCGTCGGCCACGATGACGCTGCCCTCAAGGAGGGGCGCCAGCACGGGCGATGTCCTTGACCTCCCGCCGTACACGCTTTCGCCGTCTGCCGCCACCTCGAGCAGGCCTGAGTAGGACGTCACGCGGACATGTCTCCTTTCCACGGGTAGCGAGAGCTTGCTTGACAGGTTTATGCCCAGGTTGATGTCGGCTATGATTACCTCAAGCCGGAGTTGCTCCAGCGGGGTATCGTGGACGGTTAGTTTGAAGTTGACGGCCCGGTCGCCTTTTGACTTTAGCAGGCCCAGCTTGACCCTGGGGTTCTCTACGGTGACGCCCTCCGGGTTGAGCGGCCTTAGCATGACGGCCGTGCCCTTTGAGTCGCCCTCGCCTATGTTCTTCACGTTGAGCACAAGCTCAAACTTTTCTCCCTGTTTTATCAGGCCGTCGTCCTTGCCGCCTGTGTCGTTCAGGAGCTTGTAGGTATAGGCGAATACGGGGGTGGTTTGGGCCCAGGTGGTAACCCACACCGACAGGTCGTCGGGCGCGAAGTCGTTGTCCTCCGTAAACTTGATGGTAACCTCGTCTCGCCTGTCCAGCGAGTCTTCCGGTATGTCGACCTTCAGCGTGTAAGATTCGCTCTGTCCGGGGTCTACCTGGCCGACGGGGAACTCCAGGCCCTCAAAGGCGGGGTTGGTGGACGAGCTCCTGCCAAGCACCCTGTAGAGCGCACCGTCCCCGCGGTTCTCCACGTTCACGATGAAATAGATAGACCCGCCGGCGTCTACCTCGTTGAACTCCCTGTCAAGGTTTATCCTTGCAAGTGGGTTCGGCACACCATCCGGTATCCCCGATGACCAGTCGATTCCCTGCCGCTCGAGAGCGCTTACAATCTTCTTTTCCTCTTCCTTCTGTACCTGCCGCAGGACGCGGCCGCTGCGTTCCCGGTCCACCGTGCCGCCGTCCAGAACGCCTTCCTCAATCAGCCTTCTTGCCAGCCGCACCGGGTAATCGTTTTCAGGCGCGGGTCTTCCGGGCGAGGTGTTTTCGTTAAGGTAGACCAGGCTGGCGGAAGGCTTTTCCTCGCCGACGGGCCTCTCTATCCTGTCCCTGATCAGGCCCTCGTTGAGGTAATGCACGCGCCTTGTCAGTGTCGGGTTGTGCCGGTCTACCTTTATCGGCACCAGCAGCACGTCGGGCGCGAGGCCGACGTACTGGATGTAGTGTCCGCGCGGCGTGTAGTATCTGGCCGTGGTGAGCTTGATTGCGTACTTGCCCTTCAGGCCGAAGACCTGCTGGATGGATGCCTTGCCGAAGGACTGCTCGCCCATTACGATGGCACGGTCGTTTTCCTTGAACGCCGCAGCCAGTATCTCGGCGCTCGACGCGCTGCCCTCGTCAATCAAGACAACAAGCGGATAGCGCTCTTCCCTGTTTCCCGATGGACCGGCCATTACGAAGTCAGGGTAGCCCCCTTCAGAACTCACCTTTATGTTCAAGATGCCGGACGAAAGCAACAGGTCGCCGGTGCGGATGGTTTCATCCAGCACCCCGCCGTAGTTCCCGCGAAAATCTACCACCAGCCCGTTAAGGTCGGCCGCCTTCTTTAACTCTTCAAGCGCCTTGGCCACCGACTTATACGTGTTGTCCTGGAAGTTGCTTATCCTTATGTATCCAATGTCGCCGTCAAGCAGCGAGTAGGTAACGTTTTCAACCTTTACGCGCTGCCTCTTCAGGGTGTAGCTCTTGACGACACCGTCTCGAATGACAGACAAGCTGACGTACGTGCCTTCCTGCCCGGCCAGCCGTTGCAGCGCCTCTCTAAGGCTCATCTTTCGCGCGGGCTCACCGTCTATCTCGATAATCCTGTCGCCGGTCTCCAGCCCCGCCTGCCGGGCCGGAGAGTTTTCGTACACCTCGATTACCGCGAGAGAGCCCTCCCTGAATTCAATGTCCATTCCAAGACCGACAAAGCTGCTCGCGCCGAGGTTCTCGGCCCTCTTGAAATCTTTCGGCTGATATAGCTTGCAGTACGGGTCGAACCCGGTGAGTATGCTGCTGAGCGCCGCGTACTCAAGCTCGCTGAAAGAAGCGGAACACCTGCCGGTTGATTCGATAAAGTGCAATATCTCCTTGAGCATGTCGCGGAGATCGGCCCAGTACTCGACACCTCCAATCTCAAAGGTCTCGGACAGGCCGTCTATCTGGACCTTTGCCGCATGCGTGTCCACCGATACCATCAGATTGGGCACCGCCGTTTCAACCCCCTTCATCGCGTCGGCCAGCACCTCGTGGACCTTGAGCGAGTTGAAATCTATGTAGTACCGTCCGATGACAGCAAAGATTGCATTAACCAGTTGCCCCTTCTGTAGGCTATCCTGGCCGGGGACCTCGCTCGATGCGGCGCGCGTCACGGATGAAAGGGGCGAAACCACCGGGGAGAGGAGGACGACAAAAGTTAGAAATAATGCAGAGGCGAATCTTACCGTATAGTCTACCATGATATCATTCTATAATGTCGCCGCTTCACACCGTCGTTTTGCATTGCCTTGTGTGGTTGTGAATGATAAAATCCGTCGCCGTGATACTTGACAAAATCTACAGACACAAACTATCCGAAGTCGCCGGGCGAAAGCACCGGGTGCCCCAAAAGCAGCTTGAGGCGCTACTACATAACCTCCCTGATACAAACGACTTAGAGAGGACACTGAAGGCTGCTGCGGGTCTGGGATTGATTGCCGAAGTGAAGGCGGCCTCACCGTCCCGGGGCGTCTTGCGCCATGATATGGACCCCGTGCAGGTAGCCCTAGAGTACCAAGAAGCGGGAGCGACTGCAATATCCGTTCTGACCGACGAGAAATTTTTTCACGGAAACCTCTCGCATCTGCAAGACGTTAGAGGGTCGGTCAAACTGCCCCTCCTGCGGAAGGACTTTATCATTGATGAGTATCAGATAGTTGAGGCGAGGACGAGCGGCGCGGACGCCATACTACTTATAGCGGCACTGCTCGACAATAACAAGATAGCGGCGTTTATAGATTCAGCCGCCCGGCTGGGGCTTGGCTGCCTGATAGAGGTGCACACCGAAGAAGAGTTAAAGAAAATTCTCGAAACTCCCGCCACCCTGATTGGGATTAACAACAGGGACCTCCGTACCTTCGATACGGATATTGAGACCACACTGAGACTCAGGTCACTTATCCCTGAAGAGATGACCGTTGTCAGCGAGAGCGGCATCAAGTCGAGAAGTGACGTGAAACGGCTCGAAGATGCCGGCATAGACGCCATACTGGTGGGGGAGACGCTGGTGCGGTCAGAGAATATAGGCGAAAAAATAAAGGAACTTATGGGGTGGACCTGAACCCCTATCCGCTCTTGTAGTTCGGACCCACAAAGAGGTGGCAGAGGCATATCCCGTCGTTTTCGATCTCGTCCTTCGAATACACGCAGGGGCAGACGATCTTGGAATCTTCCCGAAGGTCACCGCTCAGCACCCGGCAGGGACAGTACTCGTCCCCGGCCTTTATCTTCCTTATGGCAATACCCCGGATGATGGTCTTGACAACCGATGCCTCAGGGTTGAAGCTGTAAGGGGTGCGGGTCAGCCATTCCTCAAGCCTCTCCCTTACCTCGCGCTCCACCTGCTCAAGAGGTTTTTCTTCGGTTGTTTCGGGTGTTGTGTTTTTCACGGCTAGCTTGCCCCCTTACAGATTACAAAAACTTCAGCTAGTTTAGCATAAAGACGCATCTTTTCAAGTGGAAAAAAGTTCGACCATCTATATACAATATATGGTGTATTTATTTCAAATAAACCAACATCTTGTATAGTTGATTTGCTCAATTGAAACATTCTTTGTTTTATCGTTGACGGTATGCCCTTTTTTGCTATAATTTTACGCTGAGGGGAGTTATGTAAATAGATTCAGGAGGTGTAGAGTCATGCTGGACAGAGGAAGGCTTGGCAAGGGTGTGGAATCACTGCTAGGCAACATTGTCGAGGCAGAGTTAAGCCGCGACACCCAGCAGGTACGTCTGGATAGCGTTGAAGCAAATCCCCATCAGCCCCGCAGGGAGTTCTCTCCGGAGTCCATCAAGTCGTTGGCGGAGTCCATAAAAGAACACGGCGTGCTGCAGCCGATACTGGTAAGGCCGGCCAAGGACGGTTATCAACTGGTGGCGGGTGAGAGAAGGCTGCGGGCCGCCCGGGAACTCGGCATGGACAGCATACCGGCCATCGTGAGAGAGACCACGGCAAAGGAGTCGTTGGGTGTGGCGCTGGTAGAAAACCTGCAGAGAGAGGACCTTAATCCCATAGAAAAGGCAAAGGCGTTCTGGGAGCTGATGGAGGTGTTTGAGCTGACCCAGGAAAAGGTCGGCAAATACGTGGGCCTGGACCGCTCCTCAGTGACTAACACCTTGCGGTTATTGGAATTATCTGTTGAGATACAGGAATATGTTTCACGTGGAACCATCTCACAGGGGCATGCCAGGGCGCTGCTTGCCGTGAGGGGCGAGGCCGCGCAGAAGAGGTTGTGCCAGAGGATACTGGACGAGGGCCTCAACGTGAGACAGGTAGAGGTGCTGGCGTCCAACTCCAAGCAAAAGGGCACGCTGAAGCGGCGCGCAGCCAAGAATGGCAGCCACAATACCCGGGAACTGGAAGACCGGCTAAGTTCGTCGCTGGGCACAAGGGTCAAGATACAGCACAGCGGCACGAAGGGCAGGATTGTGGTCCATTTCAGCGGGAATGCCCAGTTCGAGGACCTAATGGGGCGGCTCTGCCGGGAATAAGTCCATAATCATACTATAATCTGCCTGGTGAGAGACTATGGGCTAGAAATACCTTTATAAAAGGGCCGGAATGTGACGTCCACCCCCTCTTTCCCCTCCCCTGTCACCCTGAGCCGAAGGAGCTAGCGAAGGATCTCGGTAGGGGTATCTGCCTAAGGCGGGCAACGTGCCCCTACAATAGAGTTCTCTCCCACCTTTCCTTGGGTACACCTGTTGTAGACTACATATTGTCACTACAATATGTAGTCTACATGGAGAGTTATGCCTGCCGGTGTAAAGGTGGCGGAAAATAATTTATTCATTTCGCCCCAGCGTTTCCTTTATTGAAGGGTTGTGGGCGAACTGCTGGTTGTAGAATTGGCGTAGTGGTTTCTCAGAGATTTTGTTGTCACTACGGCAGAGGGTAAATATGTCACGGATTTTATTAAGAGCGTGTTTGTGAAACTGATTGTCTTGTGGCGTGTTGTGACATCGTGGGGAACAGGCGGTTATAAGTGTTTGGTATTTGAGAACGACCGCATTTCTTCCATGTCATTCTGAGCGCGAGCGAAGAATCTAGTTGTTCATAGTCAAGGCGTAGCCTTGACCTACCCCTTACTGAATCAGTGATTGGATGCGCGGGCGGAAGTCCTTTGCCAGGCGGCCGAGCGTGGATGAGATGTCATCTTCATCTAGGACGGCGTCAATAACGTAGAAGTTGCTGCTGCCGCCCGCCGTGCGGAGAGCTTCTTTAAAGCCTTGCGTAGTATCGACTTGGGTGCCATCTCCCCCGAGGCTCCGGGCCAGGCCTACGTAGTCCCAGCTGTGAACCTTGAGATACTCCCTTTCTTTATCCATTACCCTTAGCGTGCCGAAGGTGCCGTTGTTAAAGATAATCACGATGGGGTTAAGGTTCATTTTTTTCGCGGTCGCAAGTTCAATCCCCGTCATCTGGAAACAACCGTCGCCGACCAGCACGACCGGCCTGCGAGACGGCATGGCCATCTGCGCCCCTACGGCCCCGGGCACGGCGAAGCCCATGCTTGCGTAATATGCGGGAGCAATGAAGATGTCCGTCTTCAATTCAATAGACGCAAAGAGTGTGTCACCGACGTCGGAGATTACAATGTGCCGTTTGGTCAGAAAATCATTCAACTCGTCTATGATAGACACCATGGTGAGTTTTTGCACTGGTGAAGAGGCCTTCTTTTTTACGGGGCTTTTCTTCAGAGGTTTGAAGGAACGTCTTTTTAATGCCTTTGTCTTTAGAAGTCCCTTCATCACGTCTGAAAGGTTGATGTCTTTGTAGCAGTGGTGGCCTACGCATACCTCCTGGGAGGTCACCTGGATTATGTTCGGTGTGTAAGAGGCGAATGCGCTCGCCACTCCAAAGTCTATGGGCAGGGAGCCGAGAGAGATTATGCAGTCGGAACGTCCAACGTAATCCCTTACAGGGTTAAGACTTAAGTTGCCTATATAGTTGCCGACGAAGTTCGGGTGGTCTTCCGGCAGCACCGACTTTCCCAGAAGCGTAGTGACCGTCGGCAGGTTAAGTTTTTCGACAAGCCTCGCCAGGTCCTTCATAAGGCCGAAGCGTTCGATCTCCACGCCCGCGTATATGATGGGATGCCGGCTGGCGTTTATCTTTCTTATTATCTCTTCCAGCGCCTCTTTTAATATCTTTCTATTGTCAACGACCCTCCTGTGGTCGGTTGCGCATCTTGGCGGCGCGTCGACGTTGACCATGTCCCTGGGTATCTCGATGTAGCCCGGGCGTGAGAGTTTTTTTGTGGTTTCTATAACCCGGTCTATCTCAGAGATGGCCGAGAGTTCGTCGTTTAGTACGGCCGTTGACGCGGTGACCTCACGGTACACACGGAGCTGGGTCTCATGGTGTTTGACCCTGTGGTGGAAGAGGGCGTCCGGGTCTCGCTGGTGAATCTCCGGGGCTCCGGCCAGCACGATAACGGGTGACTCTTCCGCGTAGGCGAGGGCGATGGGATTGACCATGTTAAGGGCGCCAACCCCCTGTGTGACTATGGCCACGCCCAGTCCGTTAAGCCGTGCGTAGACGTCGGCGGCAAAGCCCGCGGAGGGTTCGTGGGTAACCACCACTGTCTTCATGCCGCAGCGCTCCTGCGCCGCATACAGGGGCAGGATAAAATCGCCGGGGATGCCGAAGGTGTACTCCACGCCTTCTTCTTTCAGTCTCTTGAATATGTAGTCCGCTATGCGCACCGTCTTATCACCTCGCCCCTGATACCATATTCTATCAGCTTTCTATACGTAGTGTCAAACGGAGCGTCAAACGGGCGATAAATCTCTCACCCGTTTTCGTTAACACGCCGATAAGCCATGCTTTTGTCTATCGGACGCTCCCGAACGGTTGAACGCACCTGTGCTTGAGCGCATAAGTGTTGTATTGACAAGGTTCATATGGCAGGCGCACCCAAGACTTTCCGGAATTCTTGATTGACAATCCACGAAGGTGTGGTAGGTTTCCCGTAGAGGTAGAAAAGGACAATAACAACTTACCTTAAAGGGGAGGGGGTGAAGGGGCGAATATGACCGGTAAATCGCTATTGTGCCTGCTCTTTGTCCTGGGGATAGCATTGAATAGCTCCGGCTGCGCCGCGCCACTTGTCGTAAAAGCAGTTAAAAAGCGACAAGAAGGTAAGGAGCAGAAGCAGCAACAGCAAGAGCAGCAGGAACAGAAACCGCAACAAGAAAGCCAGCAAAAGTAATATTAAGTTCTTATCCCCGCTCTCTACAGCGGCCCCGGCATTCTCTCAATTGCGGTCACGGGTTTATTACTCTCGAATGTCCCTTCCTGACGGCAGAAATGGCCACATGGACGCCTTAACTTGAAGGATAATTTAAGGAGTATTCCGAGGAAACAGGGGCTATATCATGAACATGATACTGAACAGACCAACGTGCGGGTACTTGTTTTTTATCGTTGTATTTATTGGGGTTTTATCCTGTTCACCGCAGCCCACCAAGACCGGCTTCCTCGATGATTATTCCCAATTAACTCCCAGCCCACATGTTAAAGGGGCCTACGCCTACTTTAATCCTGAAGATACTCTGGGCCATTATTCGAAGTTTGTCATTGAACCGGTCCATGTAGTCTTGACCCCGAAGGAGGAAGAGGACATCGGCCATGACAAGCTGAAAGAACTGGCCGAATATTTTCGCACTCAGATAATTCTGGAGCTGGGAGAACGGTACTCCATAGTGAAGAAGCGGGGCCCAAGAGTCGCGCGCGTTCGAGTTGCCATTACTGACATGCAGGCCGCCAAGCGGATATTGAATATCCATCCGGGTACAATGATAAGTGGTGTTGGCCTGGGGGGGCGCCTGCATGGAAGGCGAAGTGGTTGATTCAGTGTCTGGGGAAAGGATAGCGGCGGTGATTGATTGTCAAAAGGGGCGACGTGGGCTGGC
>JAUVQR010000227.1 GCA_030598065.1 Planctomycetota bacterium
CAGACCAAGGTCGGTTCCACCTCAAGGGCCATAGAGCTGATCCTGGAAGAAATCAAACGTATAAAACAGGTACCCGTGAGTGACGACGAGATAAAAGGGACAAAGGATACGTTTGTAAATCAGTTCATATTCCTCTTCACGACCAGCGCCGCAATAGTAAGTCACATGGTGGACATAGAATATAAAGGGCTCCCCCTTGATTACCTGGACACATACGTGGCAAACATCAAGGCCATCACAAAAGAGGACATACAGAGAGTGGCCCGCAAGTACCTCCACCCTGATAAGATGATGCTCCTGGTGGTGGGGAACGAGGAGAAGTTTGACAGCCCCCTCAGCAATTTCGGCGACGTCAACGTCATAGAATTAGAGCCCGTTGAAAAGACATCACCCCATATTAAAGGATAGCCATGTGAGAGGATCCACACATGACCTCCCGGACGAGCGGTGCTTTAAAGGATACGGCTGGGCCGGTATCGGCCTTATACTGATAGCGGAACTGGCGCTGCTCCTGCAAAGCAACTATCCCCTTGCCAGAACAATCAGCGTATGGGCAACCCCCATCTGCTGGTGGGGTTACATACTCCTGGTGGACGCCACCATCTTCAGGCTCAAGGGCGAATCGTTAATCAGCACCAGGAGAAATGAGTTTTTCCTGCTGTTACCGCTCTCGGTCGGGTTCTGGCTGATATTTGAGGCATACAACCTTCACCTGCAGAACTGGGAATACCATGGCCTGCCGGAAAACGCCGTGATACGATGCCTGGGGCTGGCGCTATCCTTTGCTACAATAATGCCGGGGCTGTTCCTGACGGCGGAACTCCTGAAAACACTCAAGATTTTCGAGGGATTCAGGTTGCCTCCGCTCCGGATTACAAACAGGATAATATACGGCGGTGTGATACTGGGTTTTATTTTCTTGATCGTGCCTCTTATGGTGAGCCAGCACTATGCCCTTTACCTCTTCGCGCTTGTGTGGACGGGCTTTATCATGGTGCTGGATCCGATAGTGTACTCAAGCGGCGGCGAATCCCTGCTCAGGGACCTGGAGAAAGGTTTTTTAGAAAGAATCCTGTGCCTCTTCGCGGCGGGCTACCTATGCGGGTTCCTGTGGGAGTTCTGGAACTACTGGGCCGCCGCAAAGTGGGTATACCTCGTGCCCTTTACGCCGACGGTGAAAATATTTGAGATGCCCATTGCGGGCTTTTTCGGGTTTGGACCTCTTGCCTGGGAGTATTTTATAATGTATAATTTCGTGCGGTTGTTCGGCGGGCGGGACACAAATCGGTTTATGCCTTTAGAGGCGCAATGATTATTTGGCTGCAACGTCCACACGGGGACTTGTATGCGGAACTCCACTATCAAGAGTAGGAGGACAGAATATGGCTTCCACGCCTGATTTTGACTTTAAGGGTTCGAAGACGAGGTCTCTTCGAGCGGGAGACATCCTTTTTTATGAGGGCAGTACGGCCGACGAGATGTACTTCCTTGAACGCGGCACTATTATCATATCAAAGCGAGTGCTGAACAAGAGCATAAAACTGGGAGAGGTTGGCGAGGGCGAGTTCATCAGTGAACGCGCCGTGCTTTGCGAAGACCTTCCCCGCTCCGCAACGGCAGAAGCAACAACCGATTGCGAGATAATAGTGATAGATAAAAAGCTGTGCAAGAAGTTCAACGAGAGCATTCCGCCTTTCGTTCAAAAGATGGTGGAGAGGATGGCCACCAGGCTGTACCATACAAACGAAATGATAGTAAAGATGGCGCGAACGCAGGAGATGGTAAGGGATCTGGCCATGCGCATGCAGATGCTCGAGAACTCAATGTTGCAGAGTATGGAGCATCAGGGAACGATTTAGCCATGCGTCTTCCCAGGGCGGCAATACTTGTCCTTCTGCTCGTATCGTACCCGGTGATTCACGCGGAACGTCTGTACGCTGAAGGCCGCAAACCTCTCGCAAAATGGACCTGCATCCTCTACCTGGCCGGGGATAACTTCCTCGACTGGTTCACCCTCCAAAACCTCGAAGACCTGAAGGGCGTCGGTTCCGGTCATGACGTCCGTACTATCGTGCTGGCTGACAGGATGGACAGGGGCGGCCACCTCTACGAGGTGCGAAAGGATTATCTGGTCGACATACCCATGGAAGCTGTCAGGCCTGAGTGGAAGGGCTACGAACCAAACACCGGAGACCCCGAAACGCTTTCCACCTTTGCGTCTTGGGCCGTCGAGAACCTGCCGGCCGAGAACTACTTCATCCTGCTGGGAGGCTACGGCGAAGGGTGGATGGGCCTGCTGCACGACTTCGATAACGGTGAAGGAGGGGGGAATACGGATATATTGACCATCGATGAGATGGAAGGCGCGCTGGCCAAAGTTACGGAGAGCATTAAGAATACGAACGGTAAGGATTTTATAGACATACTCGGCCTGGACGCCTGTTACATGGGTATGGTGGAGGTGCTGTACCAGATAGGCGACAAGGCCAGATACGTGATTGTCTCCGAGAATGAAGAAGTACTGGGCGGCTGGCCCTACGACAAGGCCATCACGGCCTTCACCCGCAACCCCTCACAGCCCGCGCTGGAGCTTGCCGCTTCCGTGGTAGACGCGTACATAGACCAGGCCAAAGGCAAGAAGGCCGAGAAAAAGGCCAACATCCGGACCGCATCGGTTATTGACATGGGGGCCTTCAAAGGACTTATACCGCCGCTGAGAGACCTGGCTACCGAGCTGACCGGCATGCTGCCCCTTGAGATAAGGAAGATGATAGTGACCGACCGCCTCACCAACACATTTAACGTCAGCGCGCACATCGCGGGCCGCTACGTGCCGTACAGCGTCCATTACGACCTCGGAGAGTTTCTCAAGGCCGTGGGGTTCACATTCAGCGATGGGTATCCGTCCGTGTGCGCAAAGGTGGAAAGGGCGATGAAGGCCCTGGACAAGGCCGTCGTAAAGGAGAGGCACCAGGAAGTGGCCGACCGCAGGCTTGCGTTGAGCGGCCTCACTATTTATTCTATGGGCGCCGAGATTGAGGACTACGGCAACCTGCCGTTCTCCAAAAAAACCC
>JAUVQR010000206.1 GCA_030598065.1 Planctomycetota bacterium
AAGGTAATGATAAGGCCGGAGATACGCTACGATAAGATAGTCAGCGTCCCCAACGGTTCTTCACATATCTGGAACAGGCAGAACAAGAGCATCAGCGCGTACCTGGCCGTGTCATATGAGTTCTAGGAGTTCTAGGGGTGTGCGGTGTTGTTACCGCGGCCGTTGACACCGGTAGCATGATGGCTATAATACTATAGTGTCCGGCTAGGGGTAGGAAGGTCCTTCTCTTCCGCTCAGGCGTATTACGTCAGCGTTCTCCGGCATGGTGAGGCGGAAAATCTTGGGGTTGAGCTTCTCGTTCAGGCGCACTTTCTTGAGCTGAAGGTTGAGTTTTGTGTTCCCCCGCGGCCAAAACATGTCTATCTTACGCGGTATGCGGCACCCGTCTATATACTCATAATCGCCGAATTCCACGTGCATCCTGAGCGTGCCGCCCGGGGTATAGGTATCGTAGCGAATCAGATTGAGGGTGCGTCGGTCCACCACCAGTACATACCGGGAGGCGTCTACCGGGTTGAACAGCTCGATGTGCCAGTGTTCGGGTTGGACCTCGAACGATTGCACTATGGTATCCTTGAAGACCTCTCCGTTTTCGAGGATGCCCGCGACCTCGTCGGGTGAGAATCTCAGGCCAAGATATCTGACGTCCTGGTCGGAAAGTCCTGTGTATAGCTTGTTCTCTTTCGGTACGTAGAGCTGGAACCTGTGGCCGTCGGACACGATGTCGAAGATAGTGTTGAAGAGTTTAGAACATATTATCCTGAGCTTCCTGGGCCTCTCCAGGCGTATGTAACCCGAGCACGCGAGAGGACCCTTCAGGTCATTGGACATAAAGATTATATTTGCCTTGGCCTTCAGGGTGGAAATCTTTTGAGAGTTTTCGCTCAACTCCGCCCTTACCTCCGCAACCGTTAGCGCCCTGGGCGGGCCCGTAGGGACCTCCTTCAGGGCGGCACAGCCGGTGAGGAGAATCGCCGGGATGAGTAAGAAAGGAGAAATTAAGGGGTTATGTCTCAAACGCTAGGATCCTTTACGATCACAAACCGTTTATTGTACAGTCTTTTTTGTGTATGCATTTTCGCCTCAGTATGCGTCCAAAGCTATGACGAAACGTCCCGCTGCTGCGCGCAGCCGGCAGAGTCCGCCTGGCCCATGCATCGCCGTGACGCAAGGAACACCGCCCAGAGCCCGTATCTGGGTTCACAGAAAGGTAAACTCAAGTGGAGCTACAAGACCGGAGGCCCCATAACGGGCTCGCCGGTCATAGGCGCCGACGGTACCGTTTACGTAGGTTCAAAGGACGAGAAACTCTACGCCCTCGGCCCGGACGGCAGCCTGAAGTGGACCTTTACCACCGAGGCGGAGATTGAATCTACGCCTGCCGTGGGCCACGACGGCACGGTATACTTCGGCTCCTGGGACGGATACCTGTACGCGCTAAATCCGGACGGCTCCAGGAAGTGGTGGACGTCGCTTGGCGCGGGCATCCCGTCATCTCCCACCATCGCCCCTGACGGCAATATATACATAGGTTCATGGGACACGAGGATATACGGTCTGGACAAGGACGGGGTAATATGGTGGTCGCTCCGCACGCTGGACCATACCCTCTCAACCCCCTGTGTAGCCCCTGATGGCACCGTATACTGCTGCTCCCAGGACGACAGTCTGTACGCCATAGGGCCTGACGGACAGGGCAAATGGCGTTTCAGAACGCAGTACATTATAAATTCATCTTCGGTCCTTGGCAAGGACGGAACAATCTACGTTACCTCGGAAGACGGCAACCTCTACGCAGTCAGGCCTGACGGCAATATGAAATGGATGTTTCAGACAGACCTTGACATAGATTCGTCTCCGGCCCTTGGCAACGACGGCACCCTGTACTTCGGTTCGGGAGAGAGGATGGTGTACGCGGTTAGTTCGGACGGCAAGGAGAAATGGAAGTACGATATAGGCGCCACCGTCATCTCCTCGCCTACCCTGGGCAAGGACGGAACGGTGTACGTGGGCGCCGCGGACAGCGTGTTTTACGCGATTGCGCCGGACGGCCAGAGCCTCAAATGGAGCTATAAGACCGGCGGGTCGTTCGACTTCTCGTCCGCTGCTATCGCGGAAGACGGCACTATATACGTCGGCTCAACCGACGGCAAGCTGTACGCGTTTGGGGATTAAGGGGTATTGCAGGTACAGAGCACCACTACAGGGCTTATATTCGTCTTCATCCCAACGCTGATAATTGATGTCATCACCTTTCATAGTTCTAAGGCCCGTTATCCTGCCATACAGGAAATAATCATATTTCTTGTTGCCACGCTTGGAGATGTAAATACCGTATTGAGTGCCTTGGCCGTCCTTGCCCTCAAACAACCAATGGAGAAGGTGCTTTTTCTCATCAAAGGTCATCGCCTGCAACCTGTCCTCGCCGCTAAAATGCTCCAATAACTGTCGCCGTATTTGTTTGGCCTCTTGCTTGACACGGGCTAGGTTAGGCATAGAGGCTATTCGGTCTTTGAGGCCTTCTAATTCTTCAGAAGCTTTGCCTCTTACCTCATACAGGGCTTTTTCTCTCTCCTGGATTGTTTCCTTTTTCAACGTCCCTTCCAGTGCAAGATTAACCAGCTTGTCTAACTCCTTTTCTGTCCTCTTCAATTCCTTTTCGCGGGCTTTGACCTGCTTTTCCAAGGACAGGATAAGATCCTCGTCTGGCAGGCTGTCCTTGATAGCCCGCTCAAATGCTGGAGCATCGACTGTGTTTTCAAATATCGTTCTGAATATAGCATTTTCAATCAATTGTAACGGAACCGAGTTGAAATGACATTTTTCACGTTTGCCATTCCAGTGTTGATAATATTGAAATTTCTTACCGTATTTATTTATCTGAGTCTGGCCTCCCAAAGACTTTCCGCATTGTTCACAGCGTATAAAGCCCGTCAGGGTGTACCCTTTCACGTCTTTTCTGCGTTCTACACGATTATGCTCAAGCCTGTCCCCAATCCTTTGGATTGTCTCGTCATCTAATATTCGTGGTATTTTATACGTCAGAGGTGCTTCATCTTTGAATTTAACCGTCCAAGTGTCGCTGCATCTTTGAGATAAAACAATAATCAGACTACTGTGGCATAGGTGTATTTTGTGTCTGGTACGCAAAGTATCCGACAGTTCCCTTAGTGAAACGCCGTTGTCTAAGTACTCCCCTGCTACCCATCTTAGTGCATTGGCAGCCTCTTCATTTAAATACCATTGCCCGGTTGCCTTATTAAACGTCCTGCCAAACGGAAGTCTGCCCGATGTTGGGATGCCCCGCTTGGCCCTTGCGATTCTATTCTCAAGCATGGTCTCCCGGATTATGTCTCTTTCAAGTTCTGCCATGACAGCAAACATGCCCAACATGGCCTTTCCGTATTTGGTGCCAAAATCTATACCCTCTGAAATAGACCTTAGCGATATACCCACTTTATTCAATTCGTCCTGA
>JAUVQR010000035.1 GCA_030598065.1 Planctomycetota bacterium
CCTATCTCCTTCAGGCGTCTAATAATGAAGGGTTGAAACAGCTCAAGGGCTATTTTCTTGGGGAGTCCTACCTGGTGCAGTTTCAGTTCGGGACCTACGACTATTACGGAACGGGCCGAGTAATCTACCCTCTTGCCCAAAAGGTTCTCCCTGAAGCGGCCCTGTTTGCCTTTGATCATGTCGGTCAGGGATTTCAGCGGCCGGTTGTTGGTGCCCAACACGGGCCGCTTTGACCTCTCGTTATCGAACAGGGCATCGGCTGCCTGCTGCAGCATCCTCTTCTCGTTGCGGATTATCACCTCAGGGGCGTTCAGGTCCAACAGCTTTTTCAGACGGTTGTTGCGGTTTATCACCCTACGGTACAGGTCGTTCAGGTCCGACGTGGCAAAATTGCCGCTCTCCAACAATACCAGTGGCCTGAGGTCAGGCGGTATTACCGGAATTATGGACAGCACCATCGACTCGGGCTTGTTGCCCGAATCTCTAACGGCCTCTACCAACTCCAGGCGCCTGACAATCTCTCTCTGGCGCTGTCGAGAGGCGGTCTTGGCAAGGTCTTCACGAAGTTTCTTTGAGAGCTTGGACAGGTCCAGTTTCTGGAGCAGGGCCTTCACGGCCGAGGCGCCCATATCTGCCTTAAAACTGTGCTCACCATACTTTTCCTGACAATCCCTGTACTCCTCTTCACTCAGAAGCTGGCACTCGCTAAGCGAGGTGTTGCCGGGGTCAATGACCAGGTAGTCCTGAAAGTAGACCACTCGCTCCAGAGCGGTGGTCTTCATGCCAAGCAGGGTGCCGAGGCGGGAGGGCATGGCCTTGAAGAACCATATGTGCACCACTGGCGCGGCCAGGGTGATATGCCCCATCCTCTTCCTTCTCTCGCGGGAGTGCGTTATCTTCACCAAGCAGCGGTCACAGACGATACCCTTGTGCTTTATCCCCTTATACTTGCCGCAGAAGCACTCCCAGTTACGCTCCGGCCCAAAGATGCGTTCGCAAAAAAGGCCGTCTTTTTCGGGCCGGTACGTGCGGTAGTTGACCGTCTCGGGCTTCTTGACCTCTCCATAAGACCAACCCCTTATGTCTTCAGGGGACGCGAGGCGTATGTTTACGGCCTCATGTTCGTTAATTTTTTCAAATAATCCTTCCATTTTGTTTGGTGCCTCTTAAATATGTATATATTTATAGACTTTCTTTGTCTAAGCCCTTCTTCTCCAGGTGTAGATTGAGGCAAAGCCCCTGAACCTCCCTCGAAAGCACCTCGAAAGAGGCCGGGATGCCAGCCTCCAGGCAGTTCTGACCCTTTACCATAGATTCATATATCTTTGTCCTGCCCTCCACATCGTCACTCTTAACGGTAAGAAGTTCCTGTAGATTATAGGCCGCACCGTAGGCCTCCAGGGCCCAGACCTCCATCTCACCAAACCTCTGTCCGCCGAAGCGGGCCTTTCCGCCCAAAGGCTGCTGAGTTATAAGCGAATACGGCCCGGTCGCCCGCGCATGGACCTTGTCGTCTACCAGGTGATGCAGCTTCATCACATACATGTACCCTACGGTAACCTGCTGTTCAAAAGGTTCACCCGTACGACCGTCGAACAATGTTACCTTTCCGTCTTCCGGCAGCCCGGCCTCTTTCAACGTACTCCTTATCTCCTCCTCCTTGGCCCCCTCAAAGACAGGGGTTATGGCCTGAAAACCCAGGTGCTTGGCGGCCCAGCCCAAATGGGTCTCCAGTATCTGTCCAACGTTCATCCTTGAAGGCACACCCAGTGGGTTCAGGAGTACTTCAACAGGGGTGCCATCCTCCAAGAACGGCATATCCTCCTCCGGCAATATCTTGGCGATTACACCCTTATTACCATGCCGCCCGGCTATCTTGTCGCCTACAGACAGCTTTCTCTTGGTCGCCAGCGACACCTTGGCCACCTCCAAGACCCCGCTCGGGAGCTCATCGCCCCTTTTAAGCTGGTTAATCTTTCTATCCCGCTCGTCCTTGAGGTATTCTATCTTCTCGGTGTAAGGCTTACAGACGGCTGCCGCGGTGTTTTGCACCTTCTTGCCGGAAAAACGTATGTTTTCCACGTTGAACGCCTCTTCCAGTTCCAGGACCCGTTTCGAAGGCATGCCGGTGCGCACAACGAATTCCTGTAAGGTCTGAGTGTCCACAAGGGGCTCTTTGACCGCCTTCTGGACGGCCAGTATCATGGCAATAAATCCCCTAGAGATCTCTCTGCCATATTTCAACTCTATGTCACTAATCTGCTGGCTAATAGCCTTTCTCTCCTCCTCGGAGAGATAGGCCCTGCGGGAAAACCCCTGCGAACCTATGACCGTTCCTTCCCCACCGGAAGGCACCTCTAACGACTCGTTTCTGACATCCTCGCCGGCACGTCCAAAGATCGCGTAAAGGAGCTTCTCCTCCGGGGAGAGTTCGCTCCGGCTCTTGGGGGCTATCTTGCCCACCAAGATGTCACCCGGCCCTACCTTCGTGCCCTCCAAGATAATTCCGTGTTCGTCGAGATTCTTAAGGGCCTTCTCGGCGATGTTCGGGATGTCCCTGGTAAACTCCTCCCGGCCCAGTTTCGTCTCTCTTATCTCGCCCTCATACGTCTCTCTGTGTATGGAGGTAAACAGGTCCTCCTTCAACAGCTTTTCGCTTACGACAATAGCATCCTCAAAATTGTAGCCGTCCCAGGCCAGGAAGCCGACCAGTATGTCGCGCCCAAGGCTTAACTCGCCGTTGCTGGTGGCCGCTCCGTCGGCTATTACCTGCCCCTTGTTGACCTTCTGGCCCTCCCTCACTATGGGCCTCTGGTTGAGACAGGTGCCTTCATTCGACCCCACAAACTTCCTTAACTGGTATTCGCCATGTCCGTCTATTACTATATGAGAGGCACTAACCTCTGTAACGACGCCCGACTCCCGCGCACATACGACCATGCTGGAGTTCCGGGCGACCACCTTTTCCATGCCGGTAGCCACTATGGGCGGTGCCGTCCTCAAGAGCGGTACGGCCTGGCGCTGCATATTCGAACCCATTAGCGCGCGGTTTGCGTCGCTGTGTTCAAGGAAGGGGATAAGGCTGGCCGAGACACCTACCAACTGCTTGGATGAGACGTCTATGTAATTAACGCTTGAGGACTCCGTTAGGCAAAAATCTCCATCGTATCTGGAAAGCACTTCCGGAGACAGCGTATTCCGTTTGCCGTTTGAGCCTACCATGGCATCCATAGGCACAAGATACTTGCCCTGTTCCTCGTCGGCCCTGAGATACTCAACATCCCCGGTCAGCTTGCCGTTCCTGACCTTTTGATAGGGCGTTATCAAGAACCCGTAGGGGTCCACGGTCGCGTATATGCTCAGCGAAGCTATAAGACCTATGTTGGTGCCCTCGGGCGTCTCAATGGGGCATATCCTGCCGTAGTGAGAGATATGCACGTCCCGCACCTCAAAGCCCGCTCTCTTGCGGTTGAGTCCGCCGGGACCCAGGGCGCTAAGGCGTCTCTCATGGGTAAGCTGCGCCAGCGGATTCGTCTGATCCAGTACCTGAGAAAGCTCGCCGCGGCTGAAGAAATAGTCTATGGTAGACATGATCGTCTTGGAGTTTATCAACACCCTGGGGGTAAGTTGATCGAGTTCCTTGCCGCTCATTCTTTCCTGGACCGTTCGCCGCAGCTTGAGAAAACCCCTGCGAAGCTCCTCGCCCACCAGTTCATTGATAGTCCGCAGACGGCGGTTTCCCAGGTGGTCTATATCGTCTACCTCCGCATCCAGACCCCTCCGCAGCTTCATTATATATCTGATAGAATTTACTATATCCTCTTTCTGCAGGGTCATCTCGTTTTCGTCGACGTCCTGAGAGAATTTTCTGTTAAGCCGGAACCTGCCGACCGACCCGAGCCTGTATCTTTTTGGATCAAAAAACTTCTCGTAAAATAACAGCTTCGCCTTGTCAAGATGCTGGGGATTGCCGGGCCTGAACCTGACATACAGCTTGAGCAAGGCCTCCTCATGCGAGCTTGTCTTGTCGTCCTGCAGCGAATTCAGTATAAGGGGATCATCGACATTCTTTACTATCTCCAACTCCTTTTGCCCAAGCCCCTGCAGGTCCGCGATGGTACCCTCGGTAATCAAGGAGCCGGCCTTTAGCACAACCTCGCCTGTTTTCGGGTCAAATACCGTCTGGGCGGAATAGTTTTGCTCCAGCTTGGACGGGTTGCTCAGCTTGACCGCCTCCGTCTCGTAAAAGAGTTTTATTATGTCCTCGTCTCTTGAGAACTCTTCGCTCATAGCCCTCAAGAAGCAGGTCGTGGAGAATCGCCCGCTTTGGTCTATGCGCACGTTAAGCACGTCCTTCTTGCCAACCTCTATCTCCACCCAGCTCCCTCTCTCGGGTATTATCCTGCAAGAGTGCCGCCTCTTTTCGGCCTGTATCTCTTCCAGAAAATCCACACCCGGTGAACGATGAAGCTGGGTCACAATGACCCTTTCAGTGCCGTTTATAATAAACTCCCCGCCGCCTATCATAATCGGCATCTCGCCTACATAGACCTCCTCCTCGATGGCCTCGCCCTTTTCCTTGAACGTGAGGCGAAGACGCAGTCTGAGCGGCCTGCCATACGTAAGGCGGAGCTGGCGGCACTCTTCGGAACTGTACCTGGCTTTACCCAGTTCGTACTTAACGTACCCAAGCGTTACCCGGTCATCGTAGCTCTTGATGGGGAATACCTCTCTGAGGATGGCCTCTAACCCCCTGCCCTTCCTCTTGGAGGCAGGCACTTCGGCCTGCAAGAACCCGCCGTAAGCGTCCGTCTGGATCCGGGTAAGGTCAGGTACCCTTACCAGCTCACTGGCTTTACCATAATCACGAATTTCCATCATGTTTTCCTCGTGAGACCTCATTGGTGTGGAAAAGGCCTTATTTGACCTCGACGCTGGCCCCAGCTTCCTCAAGCTCCTTCTTTATCTTACCTGCGTCTTCTTTGGAGACCGCTTCTTTAACCGGCTTCGGCGCCTCGTCCACCAGCGCCTTTGCCTCCTTCAGACCCAACGTGGTGTGCGCCCTGACCACCTTGATAACCTGAATCTTATTCGGCCCTACAACCGTAAGGATTACATCAAATTCGGTCTTTTCCTCTGCAGGAGCGGCCTCTCCGGCAACGCCGGCCATGCCGGCCATCGCTACGGGGGCAGCGGCCATGGCCTTCACGTCAAACTTCTCCTCAAAGGCCTTCACCAACTCAGACGCTTCCATCAGTGTAAGACCACCCACCAGTTCCAGTATGTCGTTTACCTTCTTCGGATAGGTAGCCGGAGCCTCCTCAGCGACGGCTACGTCCTCGGTTTTAGCAGTATCGGCAGACATTTCTTCTAACCTCCCATCTTTCAACCGGCATTTTCTTTTTCTTTCTTTTCCCTGATGGCATCAAGCGTACCACGCAGTTTTTGCAGCGGTGCCGCCACCGCCATAGCAAACCTCGACATGGGCGACTGGATGAGCGTCACTATCTGCGCATAAAGCACCGTCTTTGATGGAAGCTTGGAAAGCCGCTCCACCTCGGGTGTAGAGATTGCGCGCCCTTCAACCAACCCACCTTTGACACTCAGCGCCGGGACCTTCTTACTCCAGCCCACAAGCGCCTTGGCCAGCACCACCGGGTCCTCACCCCCGGCGACTATGGCCGTAGGGCCACTGAAAAGCCCGGCTATTCCCCCGTTCCCCGCCTCCTCGAAGGCGCGTTTAGCCAAAGAATTCTTGACTATCTCAAAGCGTATCGCTTTCGACTCAAGGTCTCTCCTGAAATCATTGGCCTCCAGGGCGTTTATGCCCTGATAGTTTACAATCATGCAATGCTGCATGTCTTTATATCTTGCTGCCAGTTCCCTGGAAATGAGTATGTTTATTGTGCTTGCCATTGTCTCTTTATACCGTCACCTTCACGCCGGGACCCATCGTCGACGAGATGGTCGTCTTTTGTAAGAAGGTGCCTTTGGCGGAGGTCGGCTTGGAGGCCTCAATATGTCTCACGAACGACTCTATATTAGCCACAAGGTCTTCCGTACCGAACGAGAGCCTCCCTACCAATGCATGGACGTTGCCGCCCGCGTCGTTCCTGTACTCTATCTTTCCCGCCTTGAACTCCTTCACCGTCTCCTGAATGTTCTCGGTTACCGTGCCCGATTTCGGAGACGGCATCTTTCCCTGGGGACCCAACACCCTACCGAGTTTACCTATCAAGCGCATCATATCAGGGGTGGCTATGGCCACGTCAAAATCCATCCAACCCTTCACTACCTTATCTACCAGTTCCTCCGCTCCCACCTCCACGGCGCCCGCGCCTTTTGCCTCGTCGGCCTTCTCGCCTTTTGCAAATACGACCACCCTGAGTTCTTTGCCTATCCCCTTGGGCAGCGAGATAGAGCCCCTCAGCATCTGGTCTGAACGCTTCGGGTCTATACCCAGTTTCATTACCACTTCAACGCTCTCGTCAAACTTTGCCTTTGAAAAACCCTTCAGCACCTCGATGCCTTCTCTGAGGGTGTACTTCTTTTTGCTGTCGTATGACTTAACACATTCAAGGTATCTTTTGCTTTTCGTCACCATCGACCTAGTCCTTCACCTCGACACCCATGCTCCTGGCGGTCCCTTCAATCACCTTCATTGCCTGCTCAATGCTTGCGGTATTGAGGTCAACAAGCTTGGTCTTCGCCACCTCCGCTATCTGCTCTCTGGTGACGCTGCCGACCTTCTCCATATTGGGTATTCCCGAACCCTTGGCAATCCCGGCGGCCTGCTTAAGTAACACCGCTGCCGGTGGGGATTTCAATATAAAGTTGAAGCTCTTATCCTTGTAGACGGTAATCTCAACGGGAGTAATAACCCCCTGACTGGCCTTGGTCTTCTCGTTGTACTGTGAGACAAACTGGCCAATGTTAACGCCATGCTGTCCCAGGGCCGGTCCCACCGGGGGCGCCGGGGTGGCCTGCCCGCCGGGTATCTGTAACTTTATTTTTGCCAGAATCTCTTTTGCCATGCCTTAAACGGCCTCCACCTGCCAGTACTCAAGTTCGACCGAGGTCGTCCTGCCGAAGATGGTCAACAGGATTCTGACCCTGCCGCTGGCCTCAAGAATCTCTTCCACGGCACCGTCGAAGTTCTCAAACGGTCCTTCCTTGATTCTCACCCTGTCGCCTTCCTTGAAGTTTATGCTGGCCTTGGGCTGTTCCTCCTCGCGTTCGGCTGCGAGGAGCATCCTTTCCACCTCATAGCTGGCCATGGCCACGGGTTTTCTGTTGCCTCCCACGAAGTCTCCCGTCCCGGGCGTCTCCCGTATGAGATACCATACGTCCGAAGGGATGTTACCCTGCTCGTCTACCTCTATCTCAATCATGATGTAGCCCGGGTACAGCTTCCTTTCGATAATCCTCTTCTTTCCGCCCTTTATCTCAGAGACCTTCTCTGTAGGCACCAACACCTTTGGCACCTTCTCGCCAAGGCTCTCAACCCTTGAGAATTCTTCCAGCGAGTCCCTTACCTTTTCTTCTCTGTTACTTTGAACTCTTAAAACAAACCACTTTTTTCCCATAAACCACACACCTTAAGAAAGGCCCTGTTCTATTACGGCGAGTATCCCGATATGAAGACCTTTAGATGGAAGGGAGAAAACTGAGGGGCTTTGAAGCAACAGTAATCTCAATCCGAACTACTACTAAAAACATATTCTTCTTACAGGAAGCCGATAATCTTCATTATTCTTGTTATTACCCAATCCACCCCAAAGATATACGCGCCCAGGATAACGAGCAGAATTATCACCACTCCCGTGGAGCCGATAAGCTCCTCTCTGGTAGGCCAGGAAACCTTCTGCAACTCTCCCTGGGTGTCAATGAGGAACTCGACCGTCTTCTTGCTGTTTACGTCCACCCTGCCCAGGCCCGTCTCATACCCCGTCGTATACACGCCTATCAGGGCGACAGAAACAAGGAAGAATGTGACTGCAGACACAAGGCCCCAGGTCAGTTTAGTACCTACCAGCGGCACCTCCGCCCCTGGATACAACTGCGGCGATTCTATAAATGTCCCGTAAACGGCATGTGCGGCAAAAAGCGCAAAGCCGCCAAGCAGTACGCCGATAAAAAGCCTGGCCTGAAACCCCTGATTTTTCTTGTATACTTCCACTTCCTCGTTACCTCTTACACAGTATATTTACAAGATGGCAGGTCCGGGGGGATTCGAACCCCCAACACCCGGATTTGGAGTCCGGTGCTCTGCCAGTTAGAGCTACGGACCTATATTATGATTATAAAGTTCCTGTAGCCCTGCCTATTTCTTCTGTTCCTTGTGCATCGTGTGCTTGCGGCAGAAACGGCAAAACTTCTTTATCTCCAGACGGTTCGCCGCCCTCGCCGTGGTGGTACGGTAATTTTTGTGAGAACACTCCTTACACGTAAGGGTTATGCTATCGCGCATGTCAGATAACCTACTGTAATACCTTCGTGACCACGCCGGCACCTACCGTCTTGCCGCCCTCACGAATAGCAAACCTGAGGTTCTCTTCCATGGCTATAGGGGTAATCAGCTCTATCGTAAGCCGCACGTTGTCACCCGGCATTACCATGTCAGTGCCTTCGGGCAGGGTGGCGACCCCCGTGACGTCCGTAGTCCTGAAGTAAAACTGCGGCCTGTAGCCCTTGAAGAACGGGGTGTGCCTGCCGCCTTCCTCTTTACTGAGTATGTATACTTCGCCCTCAAATTTGGTGTGCGGAGTTATCGAGCCGGGTTTGGCCAGCACCTGCCCCCTCTCCAGGCCGTCCTTGTCAACACCTCTCAAAAGGATGCCCACGTTATCGCCCGCCCGTCCTTCCTCCAGCGTCTTATTGAACATCTCCACGCCCGTCACCACCGTCTTCTTGACCTCGTCAGTGAGCCCGACAACCTCTACCTCCTCACCGACCTTGACTATGCCGCGCTCTATCCTACCGGTGCCAACGGTACCACGCCCCTTTATGCTGAAGACGTCCTCTATAGACATACTGAACGGCTTATCTATTTCTCTAACCGGCTCGGGGATATAACTGTCCACCGCGTCCATAAGCTTATAAATGGGTCCACACTTTTCGCACTCCCTCTTCCCGCAACCGCATTTGCCGGCCTCAAGAGCAGAGCCCTTTATGATGGGAATTTCATCTCCCGGAAACTTATATTCATTCAAGAGCTCCCTTATCTCCATTTCCACAAGCTCTTGCAACTCCTTGTCTTCCAGGGCGTCCAGCTTGTTCATGAACACGACCATGGCGGGAACCCCGACCTGCCTTGCCAGGAGTATGTGCTCGCGGGTCTGAGGCATAGGGCCGTCAGGGGCGCTCACCACCAATATCGCACCGTCCATCTGGGCCGCGCCCGTAATCATATTCTTTACGTAGTCAGCGTGACCAGGACAGTCCACGTGGGCGTAATGCTTCTTCTCGGTCTCATACTCCACGTGAGCAATAGCAATGGTGATACCTCTTTCCTTCTCCTCAGGGGCCCGGTCTATTGTGTCAAAGGCCCTTTCCTTGGCCAGACCGGCCTTAGAGAGGATGTGGGTTATCACGGCGGTAAGGGTTGTCTTGCCGTGGTCCACGTGGCCTATGGTACCAATGTTAATATGGGGTTTAGTTCTTTTAAATACCTCTTTTGCCATCGCTTATACTCTCCTTGATCTGAAATATTCTGTTACGCTACAGGGGAAAAATGGAGCTGCTGATGGGATTTGAACCCATGACCTCGTCCTTACCAAGGACGCGCTCTACCACTGAGCCACAGAGGCGTAAGGGCTTTTTCGCTTAGGGGACTCCGGTCGCGCTAGCAACTAGGCGCAAGGAAAACCTAACGGTTTTCCTGCGTGCCGGAAATCTTTGATTTCCGCGCATGTCGCCTCTCGGTCCCAGTTGACGAAAAAACTGCGGGGGAAGGGATTCGAACCCTCGGACCCACTAAGGGACAGGATTTCCAACC
>JAUVQR010000119.1 GCA_030598065.1 Planctomycetota bacterium
CGGATGGGAATTACAAAACATGCTTCTTCTTTCAAAACTTATAGCGCAAAGCGCGCGGGAGCGCAAAGAAACAAGGGGAGTGCATTATAGAAGTGATTTCCCTGACCGTGACGACGACCTCTGGAAGAGACACATCACCACCCGTATCGGAGCCGCCTGACTTACTTCTCGAACCGGCCCACCAACAAAGAGACGTTGTGCCCGCCAAAGCCAAAGGAGTTTGACATCGCTATTTTGATGTCCACCTCCCGCGCGCTGTTGGGCACCAGGTCAAGTCCGTGGCACTTCGGGTCCGGGTTCTCACAGTTTATCGTGGGCGGAGCGACGCCGTCCCGGATGCCAAGTACGCATACTATAAGCTCCACCGAGCCTGCCGCGCCAAGCAGATGTCCCATCATTGACTTCGTAGAACTCATGGGAACTTTTCCGGCATGTTTGTTGAAGACCGTGTTTATCGCCGTCGCCTCTATCTCGTCGCCCAACGGCGTTGACGTGGCATGCGCGTTTATGTACGACACGTCCTCGATTGGACACCGCGCGTCTTTCAGGGCGCTTTCCATGGCATATATGGCGCCTCTTCCTGACGGCTCCGGTGCGGCCATATGGGTGCCGTCCGAACTGAGACCGTAGCCCAACACCTCCGCGTATATATGCGCCCCTCTCTTCTGCGCGTGTTCTAACTCCTCAAGAATCACCACACCCGCACCCTCCGCCAGCACAAAGCCGTCCCTGTCCCTGTCAAACGGCCTTGAGGCCGCCTGCGGTTCACTGTTCCTGGTAGAAAGCGCCTTCATGTTACTGAAGGCGGCCAGCGCAAGAGGTGTTACAACGGCCTCGCTCCCACCGGAGATGACCACTTCGGCGTCACCCCTCTGCAGGAGCCTAAAGGCCTCTCCGATGGCGTGCGCAGCAGTCGCACACGCGCTAACGACCCCCAGATTGGGACCCTGCAGACCGTACTGTATGCCGACATAACCGGACGCCGCATTTATCATCAGTTTCGTTATCATGAAGGGAGAGACTCTCGAAGGGCCACGTTTCATTAGGACAGAATGCTGAGACTCCAATTCATGCAGACCGCCCATACCGGAACCGATAATAACACCCATCCTGGTTGGGTCTTCCTTTGAAAAATCAAGGCCGGAGTCGTCTACCGCCATCTTGGAGGCGGCAAATGCATACTGCACAAAGGGGTCTAGCCTGCGGATCTGCTTCTGGTCAAACCAGAGGGTGGGATCAAAATCTTGAATCTCTCCGCCAAAGTGGACTGCGTGGTCTGTGGTATCAAAGCCCTTTATGGTCTTTATACCACTCTTACCTTGACAGACTGCCGACCAAAATGTTTTTGTGTCACATCCTACGGGGGTAACCGTACCCAAGCCGGTTATTACAACCCTATTCCCCGGCATTTATTTGGCCCGCTTCTCAATATAACCAATCGCATCCCCCACTGTCTGAATCTTTTCAGCCTCTTCATCAGGGATGTTCATATCAAAAGCGTCTTCAAATTCCATGATGAGTTCAACGGTATCAAGGGAGTCTGCACCGAGATCATTCACAAAAGACGATTGTGGCGTAATTTGCTGGGCATTAACGCCCATCTGCTTGCTAACCAGCTCGATAACTCTGTCTGCCACGGCTGACGGCACGCTTTAGTCCTCCTTTAAACAAAGCCTTTAAATGAAATCGTCGCCTTTTAGAGTGAAATACTATAATCAATGTCTGTGAGGATGTCAAGTATCTATGCGGGGAGGGGGACAGACCCCTGATTCCAAAGACACATTTACCCCGGAAACACGGGGGAAAAGTCCTGTTCTACCACCGTGTCCCCCGCGGTACCCTCCGCAGCAGCCCGGCCGACCGGCCTCATCATACCGGAGCGACGCTACCTTACCCGGTCGTAGCCGCCAGGCGGAATCATTGACTGAGTACGGCACTCAGGGCATCTATCGTATCTACGCTGTTGGTCCGTTTACTGCGGTCTATCCTGCGCAGCAGGCCGCTCAACACCTTGCCGGGGCCGACCTCATAGAACTCGTCCACACCGTCCCGGATAAGTCTTTCCATCGACTGCGTCCAGCGCACCGGACTGGTAATCTGGGCCACAAGCGCGTTCTTAATCTCTTCCGGCTCGCCAACATACTCCGCACTCACGTTGGCAACCACAGGCACGCCAGCCTTAACAACACTCAGCCCTTCGAGCTCCGCCTTCATACTAGCCTGTGCCGGGGCCACAAGCGGGGAATGAAAGGCCCCACTGACCTTGAGCGGAACGGCCTTGCCTCCCTTACCCTTAGCGAGCCTCGCCGCCTCCTCCAACGCCTTATTCTCTCCTGAAATGACCACCTGCCCCGGGCAGTTATAGTTGGCCACGCAAATGACCCCATGCGCGGAGGCCTCTCGACAGATGTCGTCCACGTCATCATCCGCCAGGCCCAGGATGGCAGTCATACCACTTGCGGTACCTTCAGTGGCCTCGTGCATGTACCTGCCTCTCTTGTGGACGATTCGAATGGCGTCCTCCAGACCGATCGCCCCTGCGAACACCAGCGCGGTATATTCACCTAGGCTGTGACCGCATGCGGCATGGCACGCTGTGGCACCAGCTCCCTTAAGGGACCTGAAGACCTCCAGCATGGCGACGCTGGTCACCAGAATCGCGGGCTGAGAAATGAGGGTCTTGGAGAGTTCCGTCTCTTCGCCACTGAAGCATATCTGCGCGAGGTCAAGGCCCAGGACGTCGTTGGCCCTGTGGTATATCTCCCTTGCGACTTCAAACTCGTCAAAGAAATCTTTGCCCATACCTACATGCTGGGCGCCCTGACCGGGGAATAGGAAGGCCCATTTTGCAGCTCCTACCATCTAATTACGGAGGAACTCCAGGTAAGCCCACCACCAAAAGCCGCCAAAAGGACAAGGTCTCCGCTCTTAAGCTTCCCGGACTTCTTGACCTCATCAATGGCGATTGGGATAGATGCAGAAGATGTGTTGCCGTATTTCTCAATGTTAAGGAACGCCTTCTCCTTTGGGATGTTCATGCGCTCCATAGTGGCCTCTATGATACGAAAGTTGCTCTGGTGCAGGATGAACATGCTGAAATCATCCACCTTATAGCCGGAGGAGTCTATGGTCTTTTTCATAACCTTGGTGAGGTTTTGTATCGCCAGCTTAAAGACCTCCCTGCCGCGGAATTTTATGTAGTGGAGCCTGTCCTTTATGCTCTTTGAAGAGGACGGTATCTTGGAACCGCCGGCGGGTATCCCCAACACGTCGGCATACTTACCGTCCGCGCCCAGGAATGTGGACAACACCTCCGGGGAGCCCTTCCCGTTCATCCTCTGCAACAGGATGGCGCCGGCGCCATCACCGAACAAGATGCACGTAGACCGGTCCTCGTAATCCACCACCGTTGAGAGACACTCCGAACCTATCACCAGCACGTTATCCAGCCCCGCACGAACGTAGTTCTGACCGATTGAAAGCGCGTAAATAAACCCCGCGCACGCGGCGAGCACGTCAAACGCGCCAGCGTCGGTGGCCCCTATCTTCTGTTGCACGTAACAGGAGGTGGAGGGGAAAAGGCTGTCCGGCGTGATGGTTGAGGTAATTATGAGTTGGACGTCTTTAGGGGAAACCCTGGCATCTTTGAGCGCCATCAAGGCGGCCTTGGAGGCAAGGTCCGAAGCTGCCACGCCACTTTCCACGATGCGACGTTCCTTTATGCCCGTGCGCTTGACTATCCACTCGTCGGTGGTATCGACCATTTTCTCCAGGTCTTTATTGGTCAATATTTTTGGCGGGAGATAAGCGCCTGTGCCAGTCATTGCCACACGATAACTACGGTTTCCCATCATGATTTTTTTGGAAAATGGTCTCCTGGAAATTTAACGGCTACTCTACGGCGGTACCTTCATAAACGCCGCATTTCTCCATCTCGGTAACGATATGGCTGTTCACCTGATGCTTGCCGAACTGAAGGGCCTCTCTTATGGAGCTTGTTATGGCCTTGGAATCAGACCGTCCGTGACAAATGATGCAGATACCCTCCACTCCCAGCAGGGGCACCCCGCCATACTCGGAATAGTCCATCCTGTTCTTCATCCTCTTCAACGCCGGCTTCAACAGCTTGAGCCCTATCTTCGTGCGTGTTTCGCTTGACGCCTCAAACCTCAGCACGTGCATAAGGCTCTCGGCAAGCCCCTCTGCAAACTTTATGAGCACGTTCCCGACAAATCCGTCACAAACTATTATGTCAAACTCGCCCTCAAGTATGTCCAGGCCCTCGGAGTTTCCCACGAAATTCAGATTTGACCGCTTCAGCAGCGCGTGGGTCTCTTTGGCCAGGTCGTTCCCCTTGCTGTGCTCGGTACCGATGTTCAACAGGCCAACCCTCGGTTCCTTGACCTCAAGAATATACTTGCTGAAGACCGTAGCCATAACGGCATACTGGAACAGATGCATTGGTTTACACTTAAGGTTGGCCCCTATGTCGGCTATAAGGCAACTGCCAAAACGTGTCGGAATGGTGGCTGCCAGACACGGCCTTAACACACCCTTGAGCCTCCGCAGGCGCATGGTGCTGGCGGCCACGGCCGCGCCCGTATTGCCCGCGCTCACTATCGCCTCCGCCTCCCCGCTCGCAACCATCTCAACGCACCTTGTGATGGAAGAGTCCGCCTTCTGCCGGAGCGCGGACACTCCCGGCTCATCCATACCCACTACCTGAGAGGCATGCTTGATTGATATGTTACGAAGCTTCGTAAGGTGCGGTTGCAGTTTCTTCAGAATCTTCGCTAGAACAGGCTCGTCACCCACAAGGATTATCTCATCCTTGGGAAACTTGGCCGCCGCCCGAAACGCCCCCTTGACTATCTCTTCGGGTGCCCTGTCGCCACCCATCGCGTCTACTGCTACACGCACTCTATATCCTTTCTACCGCAACGGCCTGCCTGCCGTTATAGTAACCACAATTATGACAGATAGTGTGAGCAGCCTTTACGTGCTTGCATTGCGGACAGACAAACCGCTTTGACAGGCTACCCGAGGCCCGCTCTATGCTTTCCAGACTTGGAATGTTCGGAGCAAGAAGCCCGTCGTGCGCACGCCTCTTGCCTCTTCTGGACCCTGTATGTCTTCTTTTTGGATGAGGCATACTATCCCCGATACTCGACTTGAAAACTCACGGAAAGAAAAAGGAATGGCAATTTGTGTACCAACTTCACCTTCGCTTTTCTATAGGTCATCTTATAGCTATACCAGAACAACACTTACGTTCATAAAAGAGACCCGTTAATTCTGTGAATACTATTACTCTATGTATCCGTTGTCAAGCAAAATCCGGCGACCTGTTACCCTAAGAGCACCATCCCAAAGTATTTCACATAGGTGCCCCTTTCCTCAAGAAAACAGACCTCAAAGCCGTTATTCCTCACCGTCTGGAAGACGTCTATACCGCAGGCCTCCATCGACGGCCGGGCGTGATACGGCATGATGCACGGTTGTTCCTCAGGACATTCCGGGCAGAG
>JAUVQR010000005.1 GCA_030598065.1 Planctomycetota bacterium
CACCGGCGAAGGGGTATGTACCATCCCTGCAAAACGAAGATTTGAGGAGTTAAACGAAAACTCTCGGCTTTAGGACGTCCTCAAGGCTATTCGTTACAGTGCCTTATAAATAACACAAACGGGGCTTTAAGTCAACTTGGGCATGCTCCACAAAGGCTTGAATATGCCGTTAATACCGTATATTATACGCGAAAACCCGAAAGCACATAGGTGAGGGTCAAATAATGAAACAGTCTACCAGGGACAATTGAGCATCCACTCAAGACCTCTTTAAGGTTCTCGCCTTGACCGTGCTTCCTTATTTATAAATGCCAGCAACTTTTCTCTAAATTTCCCAAGCGCGCGGTTGCGGTGGCTTATCTGGTTTTTAATTTCCGGGCCCAGTTCGGCGAAGGTCTTGGTGTGACCTGTTGGATAAAAGACCGGGTCGTAACCGAAGCCGTGTTCGCCCCTGTGTTCTTCAGATATTACCCCCGAACACTCCCCCTCGACCACGAAGACAAGTCCCTCCGGCCTGGCCAGGGCAATGGCACAAACGAATCTTGCAGTACGCCGCTCCTTCGGTATATCTTTGAGCGCATCGAGAAGTTTCCGGTTATTGTTCTCATACGAGACGTCTTCACCCGCATAGCGCGCCGACCGCACGCCGGGCTCTCCGCCGAGGGCGTCCACCTCCAGCCCCGAGTCGTCGGCCACGGTCCACTCCCCGGTGAACCGCGCGCACTCAACGGCCTTCTTGACGGCGTTTTCTTTGAACGTCCGGCCGTCCTCTATGACCTCCGGCAGCGGCGCCGTCTCATCAGGGGTGATGAGTTCTACGGGACGGCCATCTAGTATTTCGCGGACCTCTCTCAGCTTATGGGAGTTTGTAGTAGCAATGAGTATTCGGCGCAACGGCAAAAAACCTCAGAATCCCACAGAACGGGATGGACAACGAAGCCATGTATCAGGTGGAACGTCGTGCAGCGTTAAAACCCTGCTGCATCCTGTTTTCTTATGATAATACTAATAGGGCCGGGGCTCCATCCCCGGTCAAACATCTAACGAGCAGAAACAATCTCTATGCCGCCCAGCGCTTCTTTCTGCAGCCCGGTCAGTTCTTCAATACCCTTCCTGGACAACGCGAGCATCTCCGCAAGCTGGCCGTCGCTAAACGTGTACCCTTCTCCGGTGCCCTGTATCTCTATGAACCGTCCGCTGCCGGTCATGACCACGTTCATGTCCACCTGGGCCCCGGCGTCTTCAACATAGTTCAGGTCCAGTAACGCCTCATCCTTTACAATACCCACGCTGACGGCGGCTATGGTCTCCTTTAGCGGTATTGCGGCAAGCTTTTCCTTCTCTTTTATCTTGTTGAGCGCGTCAACCAGGGCCACGAACGCGCCCGTTATCGCGGCGGTACGAGTCCCCCCGTCGGCCTGAATGACGTCACAATCCACCCATATCGTCCTGTCGCCAAGCTTTGTCATGTCAACCACCGACCTCATGCACCTGCCTATAAGGCGCTGTATCTCATGCGTGCGCCCGCCAACCCGGCCACGGCTCGACTCCCTGGACGTACGGCCGGCCGTGGAACCCGGAAGCAGTGAATATTCCGACGTTACCCAGCCCCGGCCGGAACCTAAGAGGTGGCGCGGCACTCCGTCCTCCACACTGACGGTGCAGAGGACCTTCGTGTCTCCAGTCTCTATCAGCACGGAACCCGCCGCAAATTTGGTGTAGCTCCTTGTTATCACTACGGGCCTGAGTTCATCGGGCTCTCTGCCGTCTACTCTCATCCTGTTGACTGCCTCCTCCGTCTTTAACCCGTTAAAAGTATTTTCAGTATCGCCTTTTGCACGTGCAGACGGTTTTCCGCCTGATCATACACGATGGAATTGGGGCCGTCCAGCACATCACCGGATATCTCTTCACCCCGGTGGGCGGGTAAGCAGTGCATAACCAGGACGTCCTTTTTTGCGCCGGCCACCAGGGCCGCGTCCACACAGTAGCCCCGAAAGTCTCTTCGCTTCTTTTCCGCCTCGGCCTCCTGGCCCATACTTATCCAGGTGTCGGTGTAAACCACGTCGGCTCCGGCCACCGCTTCACTTGGGTCTGTGGTTGCGCTTAGAGGGCTATGCGTCACCGACGCACTTATCTTGTCAAGAAACTCGTTGTCCAGCCCGTACCCACGCGGAGACGCGATACAGAAACCAACACCCAGCTTTGCGCAGAGCATCGCCAGCGAGCGGGCCATGTTGTTGCCATCACCGATGAATGACACCTTCACCCCCTCCAGCGTACCGCGCTTCTCTCTAACGGTGTAGAGGTCCGTCAACGCCTGGCAGGGGTGAGTGTAGTCGGAGAGGGCGTTGATGACCGGCACGGTAGAGTCCTTCGCCATCTCAAGCACCGTCTCATGTCTGAACGTCCTGAGTGCGATAACGTCTACGTACCTTGAAAGGGTCTTGGCCACGTCCCTGACCGACTCCCTGTGGCCCAGGTCTATGTCCTGGCGGCTCAAATAAATGGTGCCGCCTCCCAGCTGCCTCATGGCCACGTCAAAAGAGACACGGGTCCTGAGCGAACTCTTTTCAAAGACCAGCGCCAGGGTCTTCCCCGCAAGGGGTTTTTCCGTGCCGGCCCCGCTGCCCCCCCCGCCCCGTGAAGACTTAAGCTCCGCTGTCTGGCGGAAAATATCCTCTATGTCACCAACGCTCAGGTCGGCGACGGTGATGAGATGTTTGGGCCACATATCAGTCCGCCCCGTTTATTCCTGCTGATATTCTTTGAGCACGCCTTCCAGAATCGCAATCCCCTCGTCTATATGCTTTTTCCTGACGTTGAGGGGCGGCATAAACCGGAGGACCTTCTCCTGCGTGCAGTTGAGAAGAAGACCCTTCTCCATACATCTCTTTACCACGGTCATCCCCTCCTTCTTGAGCTCAACACCTATCATAAGGCCGACGCCCCTCACTTCCTTTACAAGGTCTCCAAATCTCTCGGCAAGGGAGTTAAGCCTCTCCATAGAATACGCGCCCATCTCGGAGCAATTCTCCAACAGCCCCTCTATCCGAATCGTGTCGAAGACGGCCACACCGGCCGCGCAGGCCAGCGGGTTTCCGCCAAAAGTGGTGGCGTGGCTGCCGGGCACAAGGCTCTTGGCAAGCTCGGCCCTTGCCGTCATCGCGCCGATTGCCGTGCCGTTGCCGAGCGACTTGGCAAGCGTCATAATATCCGGAGTTATTCCGTAGTGCTGGTACGCGAAATACTTCCCCGTGCGCCCCATGCCGCACTGGACCTCATCCAGTATCAGCAGCAGCCTGTGCTCATCACAGAGACGCCTCAGGCCCTTGAGATACTCCTGGGATGCGATATTTATCCCTCCCTCGCCCTGTATCGGCTCCAGCATCACCGCGCATGTCTTGTCGTCAACGGCCTCTTTGACCGCATCAAGGTCATCAAACGGCACAAAGGTAAAACCCTCGAGCATGGGCGAGAAACCTTTGTGATACTTCGGTTGTGCGGTCGCGGCGAGCGCGGCCATGGTGCGTCCGTGAAAGGAGTTATGCATGGTAATTATCTTGTACCTCTCCTGAGGGCTGTAGTGTATCCTGGCCAGCTTGATTGCCGCCTCGTTGGCCTCGGCGCCGCTGTTACAGAAGAAACACATGCCGCCGAAGGAGCTGTCTGATATCAGCTTTGCCAGGGCCCCCTGGGGCTCTGTGTAGAAAATGTTCGGGGCATGGACGAGCGTCTTGGCCTGCCTGCTGATGGCGCTTGTCACCCTGGGATGACAGTGACCCAGATTGCTCACCGCCCAGCCGGAAAAGAGGTCCAAGTACCTCTTGCCCTCGCTATCCCACAGGTACATACCCTTACCCCTGGTAAGGACCACCGCGTTTCTGATATAATTGGGTACGACGTATTTTTTAAAACTCTCTATCGTGCTGTTAGTATCCGTTTTCACCGGTCTTACCTACCATAAGTTAAGGGGGAGATAGTCGGCGTATTATTGCACAGCAAAAAAGCACAATCAAGTTGAATTCTAGCCCGCTGCATTCGCCGGGCGTGTAACAGGATAGTAGTTGCCTTTTAAGACGGAAGATGTTATTTTTTCTCGTAAAGAACAAACAAGAGATGATTCTCAAGACGAATAAAATTATGTTAATCCAGTTGGCCCTTATCGCGCTCTTTCTTGCCGGGTGCTCCGGTATGTCAACGGACTGGGGCGTGGGCTTTATGCAAGGCGTAAGGAGCATCCCTCAACACGACTTCACCCCCGAGCAAAAGGAAAAGGCGATTGCGGCGAAGGAGCGTTTCAGAAAACCGTTCATTGCCGAGTTGAAGAACAAACTTGAGGAGAACGACCTTGGAAACCTGAAGGGTTGGCTGGTCTTCTTCGACTTCTTTTCAGACGGCACCATCAAGACCGCCAACGTGTGGGTTTACACCTACTGGGGAGCGGAGCAGCGGTATAACGTGTTCAGCGTGCCTCTGGAGTCCTTCCTGGACAGCAGCCAACAGCAAGACATCATAGACGAATCCACACAAGAAGTAACCAGCCTGCTGCAGAGGAAGGCCACCTTCCGATACCAGCAGACAGTTGATTAGCCCGGTCATCCGCTAGAAGGAAGTGTACATGACACTGCTGAAGGCGCCGTGGGGTATTATGGCCCTGAAGCCGTTGACCGTCTCAGTCAGATTGGCCATCATATTCTGCAGGTCTTCATAGAGGTCTTCATTCCTCATCAGCTTACCCAGCGTTCCCTCTCCCCTGACCAGCTTGCCAAGTATGATGTTGGCGTTTTCCACGGAAGCCGTCAGCTGGTCGAACAGCACATCATCCATGAAAAGCTTTCCCATGGTACCCTCACCCTTTGATATCTTGGCCAGCAGAAAGTTCGCGTTGTTTACCGTCTCCTTGAAATCTTCAAATAATTCGTCATCATCCAGGAGCTTGCCCATGGTGCCCTCGCCCCGCGCCATCTTGCCCATAATGACGTTGGCATTGGTAACCGCACCCTTCAATTCGTCAAATATCTCCTCATCGGTAAACAGCTTACCCATCGCGCCCTCTCCGTTCTCCAGTCTTGCCATAATAGTTTTGGCGCTCTCAAGGGTATCGGAAAGGAGTTCAATGCTGCTCATGGCCTGGTCCAGCCTTACCAGCATGTCGCTGAAGCCGGGGATATCCCTGCTCTTTATTACGCTGCCCGGAGGCAGTAACGGCCTATCCGGCGGTACCAGGGTTATGTCCACATAGCTCTTGCCGAAGAGAAAATCGGGCACTATCGCCGCAAGACTGCCCTCACGTATCGGAATATTCTTTTCGATGCCCATCTTCACCAGTATCTTGCCGTCCTCAACGGTTACTTCCCTAACCTCACCAACATACATCCCGGAAAGAGAGACCTTTGAACCACTCTTGAGTCCCTTGGAGCCCTGGAAAAAGGCCTTGTACTCGTTGTGCCTCTTGAAGAAACGGCCTATCTGCTCCACCCTGAAGGTTATCAGCCCCAGGATTATCATTCCTATGATAAAAAATATACCGACCTTCTTTGCCTGTGCCGGCGAAGCCATAACGACACTCTCCCCTTAAAATTTAGAGACTGAGACTTTTGTCAAAGAATTTTCCCTCTTCCTGCCTCTTAAACCTGCTTATAAACTGCTCTACCACAGGGTTCGTACTCCGCCAGAATTCTTCAGGCGTACCCTGTTCCACAATCTTACCTTCGTATATCATAGCAATATAGTCCACCGTTTTAAAAGCAGAATCCATATCATGGGTTACAACCACCATCGTCTTCTTTAACTTGTTTTTAAGGTCTATCATCAGGGCGTCGATACGCTCGGCCATTACGGGGTCAAGACCCGTGGTAGGCTCGTCGAAGAGGATTATATCCGGGTCCATAGCCAGCGCCCTGGCAATTCCCACCCTCTTCTTCATTCCACCGCTCAATTCGCCCGGTAACAGGGACTCCTTCCCGCGCAACCCCACAAGCGCGAGCTTCTCGCCCACAATCTCGTCTATCTGTTTCCTGCTGAGCCGGCGCTGCTCGGTAAGGCCCAGTCCCACATTCTGCCCGACCGTAAGAGAGTTAAGTAGCGCCGAACCCTGAAAGACCATCGCAAACCGCCGCCGCAGGGCCTCCAGGTCCCTGCCCGTCTTTCCGGTCAGCTCCCGGCCGAGTATAAATATCTGGCCTGAAGTGGGCCTGGCCAGGCCAATCATGTGCTTGAGCAGCACGCTCTTACCCGCCCCGCTACTGCCTACTATGGCGGTGGCCGTTCCGGTGTGGACCTTCAGGTCGAGGCCCCTGAGCACGTGATTGCCCCTGAACCATTTGTGCAACTGCCGCACCTCAATGGCCGTATCCGTTGCAGTCCCTTTTGTGTCTAAGCCTACTACAGCCATAGTCTGGTAACGAAATAGTTAAAGATGTATACGCTTACAAACGAGAAAACCACCGAATTAGTCGTGGCGAGACCTACCTCCCCGGGACCGCCCACGGTAACAAGACCCCGGTGGCAGCTTACTATGGCAATAACGACGCCAAATACCGCGGCCTTCACCAGCCCCTTCGCCAGGTCCTCTACGGTCATCCACGCCTCTATGTTCTCAACGTAAGCCATAAACGGCACGCCAAAATTCGCCTTGGCTACCGCGGCTCCGCCTATCATGCCTACCAGATCCACGTAGATGACCAGTATCGGCAACATAAGCAGACATGCAAGAAACCTGGGCATCACCAGGTAGCGCACGGGATTGATGCCCAGCGTCTTCAGGGCGTCAATCTCTTCGGAGACGCTCATGGTAGCTATCTCAGCCGTAATAGCGGCGCCTATCCTGCCTATCACCAGTATGGCCGTCAGCACGGGGCCCAGCTCACGCGTCATAGACAGGGCGACTATAGCACCGATACTTTCCTCCTGACCAAACTCTTTTAGCGCAATCCCCGTCTGAAGGGCCAGCACGAAGCCGACAAACACCGCTGTCAGGGTCGCAATCGGCAGCGTATCGGCGCCCACCTTGCCCATCTGGAAAAGCACCTTATCCACGTTCTTGAAGACGGCCCGGCACCACAGTATGGTCATCGCCAGCAACAGGCACATCTCCCCAACCCTCTGAAAGAAATTGAGGAGCCCGTTACCAAGGGCAATAAAGCATCTCCCGAATTTCGTTCTGCCCGGCCTGCTCATAAGACTATCTGCGTACCGATACCCTTGTCTGTAAATATCTCGAGTAAAAGAGAGTGAGATATCCTGCCGTCGATTATATGGGCCTTTTTCACGCCGGACTCCATGGCCCTGAGACATGCCCACGACTTGGGCAGCATACCGCCCCCTATCACCCCGCTCTCCACAAGAGACATCACCTCCGCCTTGGACAGGCTGGAAACGGTGGAATCATCATGAACGGGGTCTGACATTATGCCGTGCGTGTTCGAGAGAAACACCAGTTTCTCCACCTTCAGGGAACCAGCTATGAATGAGGCCACACTGTCGGCGTTTACGTTCAACAAGCCGTCTCGCCCGCCAGCTATCGGCGGTATAACAGGTATCTTGCCGGCCTTGCACGCCTTATTAAAGGCCCTTTCGTCTATAGATAACAGGTCCCCCACATGACCCAGGTCTATCTTCTTGCCGCCCTCATCGGTAATCATGTGCTTCTGCGCCTTTAGAGGAGGATGCCCGTCTCTCCACAGATTGACGCCGTCACAATCAAGGCCTTCCAGCTCGCTGATAATCCCTTTGTTAATGTCGTTTATAAGTATGTCCACCACTATATCAAGCGTTTCCTGGTCGGTCACGCGATGCCCATGTACAAACCTGGGCTCTTTGCCCCTCCTGGCCATCTCCTCGCTGATGTGAGGACCGCCCCCATGCACCAGTATCGGCCTCATGCCCACGGTCTTCATGAAGACCACGTCCTCAAGGAGCCCGCGGAGCTCCCCGACCGAAGCCAGGGCGCTACCACCCAGCTTAATTACAACCAGTTTATCCCTGAATGCCCTTATGTATGGCAGGGCCTCTATCAGTATGTCCGCCTTATGTATTGCCTCTTCCACAGCTCCCCTCTCTTGAATCCGGTTCACGAAACTATAACACCTGCCGCCCTTTGCGTCAATTGCATAACACCAGTACATTTAACGCCATACGACTTGTTGACTACGCCCGACGGTAGAACTATAATAGTTGACACGCATTATCAGTCTTAACGATACGTACCAGGACGGGAGGTTTCCAATGAAGTTCCTAAAGAGCGGATACCCGCTTGCAGTATATGTAGTCTCCGTACTTTCCCTTGTTTTAATATACGAGACCACCGTGCAGGGGACCTATAGCCGGAACATCTTCATGTACGGGGGCGCTCCGACCATACCTGCGCCGGATGAGACATACAACCCGGACATGACCACCTTAAAGGTGGAAGAGAAGTTCATGTACGAAATAGCATTGCCGAAAGAACAGCTGGAAAAAGGCGAGATAACGCCGGACGACCTGGAACTGATACCCGTGGAGGACAAGGACAAGATAATCTTCCACCAGATCGAGTGCCACTACTACAGGCCGGTCACCGAGAGACACACCAGGACCACCGATACCATGATATGCAACCGCACCCGCCAGGGCACCGAGTACTGGCTGACCGACAAGACCCGGTTTGTCGAGTGGGAAGACTGGTCCGACTGGGTCACGCTGCCCAGAAAGGGCGTGGCAAAGAAGGACTAAATAGTCTGGTTTTGGGTGATTGCTTACTACAAGCGTTACAAAAGCCCGCATGCGTCAAATGTCATTCTGAGCGAAGCGCTGAGCAAAGCGTAGGGGCACAGCGGCCTGCCCCTACAATAAGATTACGGTGCGTCAAGACGCACCCTACACACAGCAGTCCTTCACTACACCTCCACCCGCCGCCATCTGCCGCGGCGGTACATTATGAAGACGGCTATGGCGCGGAGTATCCAGTCGAGGGCTGCGGCCAGCCAGACCCCGCCGAGCCCCCAGCCAAATACAATCCCGAAGAGATACGCCGCCGGAACGTGAAAAAGAAACGTCCCGATGATTGTAATCACCATCGGACTCACGGTATCTCCGGCGCCCCTCAGCCCCCCTGCGTATACCATGTAGACGGCGAGCGCCGGCTGCTCGATTGCGGCAATCATCACGCATAGCACGGCCAGCTTCATCACGTCCTCTTCCGGCGAAAAGATGCCGACCAGTTGAGCCGGAATTAGCAGAAACAGGGCCCCAAACGTACACATGATTATCAGGGCGCATATACAGCTTCTCTTCATGCTGAGCCGCGCAAGGTTCTGATTCCCGGCGCCCAGGCTCTGCCCGACCAGCGTGGCCGTGGAGACGGCCAGCGCGTAACCCGGCATAAACGAGAATGACTCTACCCTTATAGCCACCTGGTGAGCCGCCAGCGCCGAAGTGCCCAACATCGCCACAATCTTCAAAAATACCAGATAGCCGGCCTGGGTGAGAAAGGCGTCCAGGGCCGCGGGCATGGATATCCGGAGAATTCTTCTTATAATATCCATGTCCACAGGGAACATGTTGCCTACCGTTACCGTAATCAGCGCCTTCCCCCGGAACAGGATAACGAGCACCAGTAGCGCCCCCGCCACGTAAGATATGGCGGTGCCCCATGCCGCGCCGGCCACCTCCATCCTCGGGAATATCCAGATGCCGAATATCAGGAGCCAGTTGAATAAAACGTTCAGGCAGTTCATTACCAGCGTAATGATCAGCGGGGTTCTGGCGTCGCCTGCTCCCCTGAAGGCGGCATTGCAGGACAACATTATCAACCTGCACGGCAGGAAACAGATGACAATCCTGAAGTAAAGCCCGCCCAGTTCCGCCACCTGCGGCTCCGCGCTCATAAAGTAAAGGACGTTCACGGCGGAAAGATAAAGAATCGGGGCGATGCAAACCCCAATGGCCGTGGCCAGCAGCAGGGACTGCGCCGCCGCCCGCTCTGCAACCGGTTTTTCCATGGCCCCCATGTATCTGGCCACAAGGCTGACCGTGCCAACCGAGGCGGAGGAAAAAACAATCGTCAAAACGAAGTTAAGCGCACCCGCAAGACCTACCGCGGCAATCGCCTCCGTACCGAGCTTACCTACCATGATGAGGTCAACAACAAACACCATCATGTGAAGCATGTTCTCCATGGCGGCCGGGACGGCCAGGCGGGCTATGTTGCTGTTGAGGTTTTCCTCTGTAGGTTCAAGTGTGTACATCGGAACAGGCCATTATATGCTATCTCTTTGAGCTGTCAACGTTAAGGGCACATATGGTCATTACATGGCACAATCAATTTCTCGTTGACATCCATTGCCACAACCGATAGAATCCGTACACTTATAGATTGTTTTCTACCGTGCATTTTTAGAGGAGTGGGGGTGTTCATAGGCATAGACCTGGTAGAAGTAGAACGCATCCAGGACCTTTTTACCAGGCATAAGTCTTTTTTGGGACGTGTCTACACCCCGGGAGAGATAGAATACAGCTTCTCTAAGAAAAATACGTTTGAGCACCTGGCCGCCAGATTTGCCATAAAAGAGGCCGTTGTGAAGGCCCTGGGCACGGGGATGAAGTGGACAGACATTGAGATGCTAAATGATTCTTCGGGAAGGCCTTACCTCAATCTACATGGCAGGGCGAAGGAAATGGCAAAGGAAAAGGGCGTGGGTGCGTGGGATGTCTCTGTAACGCACACCAAAGGACACGCGATAGGGCAGGTATTATTGGTAACCGGCACGCCGTCACGCAAATGAGCGTTTTGCGTGAACGTACTCAATCAGGGCAAATGATACAGGCACGACAAGAATACGTGGAAAGAGAACCGTAATGGCAAACAAAAGAAAACTGGTGCTTATCAACCCGCATCCAAAGGGAAACGTGGGCGAAGAGAACGTCTCCGTGCTGACCCAGATGCCGGTAAACCTGGGATATCTGATATCATTGACCCCGGAGCACTGGGACGTGGACATAATAGACGAGACCCAGGAACATGCCATAGACGACAACGACAACCTCGCCTTCCCGGGGGCGGACCTGGTCGGCATAACGTCTGTCAGCTATCAGGCCCCGCGGGCGTATAAGATAGCGGCCGCCTGCCGGAAGAAAGGTATTCCGGTGGTGATGGGCGGCGTGCATGCGACCATTTACCCCAATGAGGTGGCCAAGCACGTAGACTGCGTGGTGCAGAGGGAGGCCGTCTCTATCTGGGAAACACTTTTGTCGGACTTTGAGCACGGACGCCTCCAGAAGCTCTACGAAGGAGGTCTGACGCCCCTTGAAAATCTTAAGTTAATCTACCCCGACCGCGAATTCCTGAAAGAAAAATACGGATACCGTTACTCCGGCATTACAACAACGGCCGGTTGCCCGTTCACCTGTGAATTTTGCTCTGTGCCGCAGGCCCAGGGGCAAAAGTACCGCGAGAGGCCCATTGAAGACGTACTGGATGAAATGCAGGCCATCGAGGGTAAGTTCCGGGGGCTGGTGCTCACGGACGAAAATTTCTACGGACACAGTAAGAAGTCGAACGAAAGGGTCAGAAGCCTGTTCAAGGAGATGGTGGACAGGGGGATTTACCAGAACTGGTTCGGTTTTACCTCGCTCAACATATTTGAGGACGACGAGACCCTGGACTACATGGTCAGGAGCGGTTGCGTCGGAGTGCTCATAGGGATAGAGTCATTGAACAAAGACGCCCTGGAGTCGATGAACAAGCACGTCAACCTGCGAATAACGATAGACAAGTATTACGAAGCGATTAATAACATCCGCAAGCATGGCATAGCCGTGTGGGGAACCGTAATCTTTGGCAACGACGCTGACTCGGTGGACACATTCGACGAGGTTGCAGATTTTGTGCTGGATACCAACCTTGATATAATGACCTGCGGAATACTTTGCCCGTTTATCAACACACCTCTCTACAAACGCCTGGAGAAGGGCAACAGGCTCTTCCGCACTGATTTCCCGGACGATTGGGTACATTACACGTCCCACCACCTCGTTCACATCCTTAACAACCTTTCCATTCATGAACTGTCTGACGGGATGGAACGCCTAAAAGAGCGTCTTTGGTCCACGGAGGTTATCAGGAAAAGGTTCCAAAATTCGAGACAGGTGCTCAACAACAACAATTCCGCCATGTTTGCCCTCAAGGTCAACTGGGACTGGCGGGAAGTCATTGCACACTTCATCGACAACCTGAACAAACTGGAAGCCTCCGGCGTCTACCAAGAAGCCCTCGACCGAATTGGCAAGAAGGAAAGATTCAACGAGGCCTCCAGCCTGCTAACCACAAAGGTCTAGAAGAGATACCCATATTATGTCCAGAGTAGTTGTAACAGGCCTTGGTTTAGTGACAGCCATTGGTTCAAACTTAAAGGAATCCTGGGAAGCGATGCTTAACGCCCAGGACGGTACCGCAGAAATCACATCGTTTGACACCTCCAAGTACAGGGTCCACCGCGCCTGCGAATTAAAGTCTTTGAATTCAAACGGCAACAATAAGCAGAAGGAAAAATATAACGTTTACGATTGCCTGTACGCAGCGGCCAAAGACGCCTTTCAGGACAGCGGCATATCCGATTGCCAGCACCTTCAGCCCGACAGAGTGGGTATTTCCATCGGGACACTGGCCGGAGAGCTATCCGCCTTTGAGCAGACGCTCAGGAAACACCCCAACAACAAGGCTGACGGGTTCAGTATGGACGTGGTCTGCAGTTATCCTCCCATGACCCTGTCTACCCAACTGGCGGAAGATTTCAACGTTGAAGGCCCTAACGTTATACTGATAAACGCCTGCTCATCGGGCAACCATGCACTGTGCTGGGCCTTCGACATGCTGCAGGACGGAAGTGTCGACGCGATGGTGGTGGGCGGCAGCGACGTGGTGCCGCAAACGGAATTTACCCACTTCCACAACCTGAAGGCGCTGGCGCCGGAAAAATGCCAGCCCTTTGACAAGAACAGGCAGGGCCTGGTGGTGGGCGCAGGAGCCGGAGTGCTCATCCTTGAGACCTTTGAACACGCGAAGAAGCGCGACGCAAAAATATATGCGGAAGTCATGGGCTACGGCCTTAGCAGTGACGGTTTTCACATGACCGCTCCTCACCCGAAAGGAGTAGGCGCCATCAGGGCTATGGAAAAGGCCCTCACACACTCAAAGCTCTCTTACAAGGACATAGACTATATAAGCGCGCACGGCACGGGTACGTCGCTAAACGACAAGATGGAGACGCTTGCACTCAAGGCCGTCTTCAAGGAAAGGGCTAAAGAGACCCCGTGCAGTTCGGTGAAGTCTATGATCGGCCATACCATGGGGGCCGCAAGCGCCATCGAGTCGGTAGTTTGTTGTCAGACGATAAGTTCCGGTGAACTCCCGCCAACCATAAATTACGAGACAAAGGACCCGGAATGCGACCTGGACTGCGTACCGAATGAGGCGCGAAAAAAGCCGGTTAAATTCGCCCTGAATAATTCCTTTGCCTTTGGCGGTAACAATGCCAGTACTGTCTTTGGTAGGGTATGAAAAGAAGGGTAGCAATAACCGGCATAGGCGTAATCTCTCCGCTGGGGTTTGGACATGAGGAGTTCTGGAAGAACCTCACCGAAGGCCGCACCGCGATAGGCCCGATAACGTCTCTGGACGTATCGAACTACCCCTGCAAATTGGCCGCGGAAGTCAAGGGCCTTAACCCGTCTGATTATCTGGGCGACAAGGGCCTCAAATATCTGACGAAAGGCACAAAGTTCCTTGCCTCCGCCTCAAAACTAGCCCTTGAAGACGCCGGCCTTATGCAGAGCAGCCACAACCCAGACGGCTTCGGTGTGATAATAGGCTCGGCTCTCGGCAACTATCCCCAAACCACTGACTACACGTATGTCATCCTCAAAGAGGGACCGGAAAAACTGCTGCCCATGGACAGTTATGACGTCGCTCTAAACTCGTCCACCAACTTTGCCTCGGTATTCTTTAAACTCACCGGTCCCTCAAGAACCATCACCTCGGGCTTCACGTCCAGCACCGACGCCATCGGCAACGCCTTCACCCTGGTGCAAAAAGGCAGGGCCGACGTGCTGATAGCCGGCGGGGTGGAACAGATATCTCTCGACAGTTACCTTATATTCCTGATGCGAAAACTGCTGGCGGGCTCACAAGACTCCACGCCGGAGATAAGCGCACCGTTCGACATGCGTCGGAACGGGTTCATACTCAGCGAGGGCAGTTACGTCTTCGTGCTGGAGGATATGGAATCCGCGACCAGGCGGGGCGCGCGCATATACGCGGAAGCGACGGGTCACGGCTTGACCTACATGGGGGCAAAGAGGTTCAGCCTGGAAGAAAAGGTAGACAAGGCCAAGGCCGCCATGGAGCAGGCGCTCCAGCGGGCCGGGCAGCCGAAGGAGTCGCTTGCGTTAATCTGCGCCAACGGCAACTCCTCTACGCAAACGGACCTCATAGAGGCCAGGGCAATCCAGTCGCTGCTGGGGGACCGCACCAAGGAGGTGCCGGTCTGTTCCGTAAAGTCTCAGTGCGGTGAATGTTATGGCGCTTCCGGAGCGATGCAGATGGCCTTGTGCCTGCTGGCTATCGAGAAATCTGCCATCCCGCCCATGATAGGCTATGAAGTGCCAGACAAAGAGTGCGACCTGGGTTTTGTGCTCAATCAGGAGCGCAGGCAAGACACGAAGGTCGCAATGGTGAACAGCCTCGACCACGACGGAAACTGCTCCTGCCTTATACTTGAAAAAAGGGATATGTAATCCCGCCCGCAGTGGCTATAATAGTGCGCCAGCAGGACCTTTTGTCCTGCTTCATTAGTTTATATAACCACCACATCTAAAAATGGTCGGCTTATTTGACCCAATAAACATAGGTACACTCACGTTAAAGAACCGTCTGGTTATGACGGCCATGGACCTTGGCTACTCAAACGACGGCCTTGTCAACGACCGTTTTATCGATTTCTACACCGAGAGGGCCGACGGCGGCACGGGCCTTATCGTCGTAGGCGGATGCTACCCGGAGCGGAACGGCAAGGTATGGAAGAGCATCCTCGGACTGGACGACGACCGCTGCATACCTTCTCTCACCAGATTCACCGAGGCCATGCACCGCCACGGCGCCAAGACCGCGGCCCAGATACTGCACGGCGGGCGTTACGCCTCCAGCCTGTTCTCCAAAATGCAGCCCGTCTCGGCGTCAAACATACCGTCACGCCTGGCCAGAGACACCTCCAGGGCTCTGAGCGCCTCTGAAATTAAACAGGTCATACATGGCTACGCGACGGCCACAAAAAGAGTAAAAGAAGCCGGTTTTGACGCCGTGGAGATTCACGGTGGCATGGGCTACCTCATCAACCAGTTCCTGTCTCCTATAAGCAATAAGAGGTCTGACGAATATGGGGGCGGCCTGGATAACAGAATGCGCTTTGCCGTGGAGACCATTGAGGCCATTAGAGAGTCAGTGGGTGACGACTTCCCCATAATCTTCAGGCTGTCCGGGGATGAGCTGATGGAGGGCGGTCTCAAGGTCCGGGACAACATAGAAGTAGCCCAGAGACTGGCAAAGGTCGGCGTGGACGCCTTCCACGTATCTCCCGGCTGGCACGAAAGCAAGGTGCCTATAATGATAATGGTAATCCCGAGGACGGCCTACGCTGTACTGGCCGCCGCCATACGGGAGAACGTGGACATACCGGTTATATCCGGCATACGGATTAATGACCTGGCGCTGGCCGACGAACTGCTCAGGGACGGACAGACCGACCTGGTAGCCATAGGCAGGCCCCTGATAGCCGACCCCGAGCTGCCAAAGAAGTATAAGGAGGGAAGACTCGAAGATATAAGGACCTGCATCGCGTGCAATCAGGGCTGTTTCGACGAGCTCCTCAATATGAGACCGGTCACCTGCCTGTACAATCCCAGAGCGGGCCGAGAACGGGAGTATAACGTAACGCCCGCGGCTAAAAAGAAAAAGGTCATGGTGGTCGGCGGCGGTCCCGGAGGGATGGAAGCCGCCAGTGTCGCGGCGCAGAGGGGGCACGACGTGACCCTGTACGAAAAAACGGGGATACTGGGAGGCCAGCTCTGCTACGCCTACAAACCGCCCGGCCGTGAGGAATTCGCCAACGTGATTACCTATCTGAAGAGGCAGGTCAAGAAGGAAGGAGTAAAGGTGGTCCTGGGAGTGGAAGTGACCCCGGAGACCGTCAAGACGGAACAACCCGACACACTGATAGTGTCGACCGGCTCTACGCCGTCGGTACCGCCGATACCCGGCATAAACAGCGATAGCGTGGCGCTGGCAATGGACGTGTTGGACGGAAAGGCGCCGGTTGGCCGGGAGGTAGTCATAATCGGCGGCGGGACTGTGGGCACCGAGACCGCCCTGTATGTGGCAAAGCTGGGCAGCATGCGGCCGGACGTAGCCATGTTCCTGCTGAAGAACGACATAATAGACCTGCCGACTGCCCTTAAGAAGGTCTCCAGGGGCCACAGAAACGTCACCATACTCGAGATGAAGAGGAGGGTGGGCGGCGGTTTTGGCATCTCCACCCGCTGGGTTATGGAAAGGGAGATAGAGGACGCAGGCATAAAATCAATTACAAAAATAACGGTCAAAGAGATAAGGCAAGGACCTGAAGGCTGTGTGGTGGTGTACGAAAAGGACGGAAAGGAGACGTATATACCCGCGGATACGGTTATAATCGCCACAGGCTACATCCCCAACGACACACTGTCCAAACACCTGAACGGCCTTGTACCTGAGGTATACACCATCGGTGATTGTGTAAAGGTAAGGACCGCGTTGGAGGCGATTCATGAAGGTTTTAAGATCGGGCTCACTGTATGATTTAACCGCGGGTTCCTTCGCCGTAAGATGTGCCGGGCCTGACGGACACACATTACAACAACTTGGAGAATCAACATGTCTTTAAAAGGAAAGGTCGCTGTCGTTACGGGCGGCACCAGGGGCATCGGGAGGGCGATAGCGCTTGAGCTCGCCGCGAACGGCGTGGACGTCGCCTTCTGCTACGCCAAGAACGTCGAAAAGGCAAAAGAGGTAGAGAGTGAGATAAAGAAGCTGGGCGTAAGGGCGCTGCCGATGCAGAGTGACGTCTCCGACTTCGCTCAGTCAAAAGAAATGATAGCTAACGCCATAAAGGAGCTCGGTAAGATTGACCTGCTGGTCAACAACGCCGGCATAACCAGAGACAAGATAATCATGATGATGTCGGAGGATGACTGGAAGTCGGTCATAGACACCAACCTGACCGGCGTCTTCAACTGCACAAAGGCCGCCGTGGTACCGATGATGAAGCAGAGGAGCGGCTCCGTAATAAACATAACCTCCGTCAGCGGTCTTGTCGGGATGGCGGGCCAGACCAACTACTCGTCCTCAAAGGCGGGGATAATCGGGTTTACCAAGGCGCTGGCCAAGGAGGTGGCCAGACGGGGAGTCAGGGTCAACGCCATAGCCCCCGGATTCATTGACACCGAGATGGTGCAGGCCATCAACCAGAAATACCTGGACGAGATGCTGAAACTGGTGCCCCTTGCCCGCGTAGGCAAGGCCGAGGAGGTGGCACACGTGGTGACGTTCCTGGCCTCAGACCAGGCCAGCTATATAACGGGCTGCGTAATCAACGTAGACGGCGGCATGGCCATGTGACGCCCCTGGGCCGCGGCAAAACATAAACACTAGACGCGAGGTGAGACCCCCATGCTCTTTCTTGTGAAGGTAGAGATAGAAAAACTTAACCAGATGCCGGTCAAGGATTTTTTTCAGCTCTTGATAAAGGAATGGGAGTTTTATGAACGGATGAAGAAGAGGGGCAAGGTGCTGGCGGGCGGAAAGCTGGCCGGGAGACGCGGGGCGGCGGCCATCTTCGACGCCGAGGACCACGCCGAAATCGAGGCAATCGTGACAAGACTGCCGCTCTTCCCCCTGTTCACAAAGATAGAGATAACGCCGCTGGTGGACCAGGAAAAGGCCCTGCTGGACGCCCGCAGGATGTTTCAGATGGTGAAAGACCTCGATACCATGATATTCCCCCCGGACAAACCATCATAAAATTATAAAATTAGCGTCCGCGGCAGGGCGCACCCTTATACGCTGCAAGCTACATGCAGAAAGGAAGTCTGATGAAACTGGTAAGGATTCTTCATGCCGTTCTTTTTTTGTTATGCCTGACGGCATTGACCCAGGACGTGCGCGCGGAACAGGCGGAAAAAGAGACGGCCGGGAAGCCGCACGTAGACGTAGGCACCTTCCTTCAGGAAACGTTTAAGATGAAGGTGGGCGGCAATATGAGCACCCTCGCCGCCTGGCTGCCGTTCGAGTTCTACGTGGAATCCGCTTACGCCGAAGGCGGTCAATCCAGGGAACTCCTGAGAAAAGATTTTCAATTCATACAGCCGTACCTCACCATAATCGTTCAAAGCAGCGTTGACCAGCTGGACGGCACCGCTTCGTACGAGAGTGAAGAAGCCATCCGCGCAAGGGCCGTGGTGAGACAGAAGGACGTGCCGAGGTCAAGCCGCTGGACGCCAAGGATATACCTCCTATGGTATCTGCCACCATGATAGCCATGAAGTCAATATTATCGGCGGAAGGCGACCCCAGCGGGGCCAACATGCACGTCCTGGTGTTTCCAAACAAGGGCAAGGACGGCAAACCCATAATCGACGCCACAAAGAAGGGTAAGCTGGTGCTGGTGCTGAAACCCGACAAGCAGTTCAACGAGACCGTGTTTATGTGGCGCACCCCGTTCGACGCGATGACCGCCGCCCCCCCATGCGCCAAGTGCGGAGAGAACCTTTCCGCCCAGTGGTCATACTGCCCCTGGTGCGGCGCCGAACTGCCCCATACGCACTAAATGGTAGACGACGCGCAGGTGTTGTCATTCTGAGCGAAGTACCGGGTAGCGCAGGGTCGTACCGTAGGCAGATTCGCCTTTGGCGAACTTTCGCCCTGCCGTTCTCCATGTAGTTGCCCCATTTATGGGACCTTATAAACGCGCTCGATGAATCGAGCAACTACAACCCCTCAATTGCCTCCCGTCACTCAGGTTGTCATTATGAGCCAAAGCCCTGAGCGCAGCGAAGGGACAGCGAAGGATCTGTCGGGTGCCGTGCCAGAGGCAGGTCCGCCTACAGCGTGACGTTTTAACGTGCCATTATACAATCGGGGGAAAAAAAAGGGCACGACATCGTCGTGCCCCTACGTTTATTTTATTATGAAGCGGGTAGCGCAGGGCTTTAGCCCTGCGGCGCCACCTTGAAGGTTGTTGACTACGCCGGGAGTGAGATGGTCCTTTCCTGCGTGGAGTAGGTGTCTTTGTAGTAGTCGCCGGATTCCTGCAGCTTGCGCAGGTTTTCAAGGACCTGCAAGAAAACCTGGTCCCAGTCCTGGCTGACCCTGAGGGCGAACATGGAGTTGCGCGGGTCGCTGGTCTCCTGCATCGAGACCCTGAATTTCTTGCGGATGTTGTCGCCCGCGTACACGTTGTCGTAGACGTACTGCATGCCGTCAACAAACTCGTCCAGCGTCATGTCCACAAACTTGTGGACCACGTTGGCGGTCTCGTAATACTCCCAGTCCTCCGGCAGATTCCTACGAAACAGCCTTTTTTCGGAATCCAGCCTGTAGAATAACGGCGTCTTGGGAAAGGGACAATCCAGACCATACGTAAGGATGTCTACCTTGCAGTCGTGTACAAAATCCACCATCTTCTTGAAAGAATCCTTGTCGTCGCCGTCGGCGCCGAAGACGACCGAGGCCCATACGATAAGCCCCGCGTCATGTATCTTCCTGATACACTCCTTATAATTAGTGGCTCCCAGTTTCAGATTCACCCTCTTGCCCATCTTCTTGAGCACTTCGGGGTTGGTGCTCTCTATGCCTACCAGGAAGCCGAAGTTGCCGGACTTTCTCATCAACTGAAGCGCCTCCGCGTCCTGCGAGATATTGAGCGCGGTAAAGCCCAGCCAGTCCTTCTTGAGTTCCCTGTCTATCATGCCCCGGAAGAGTTCCTTGGCGCGCTCGGCGGAGCGCACGCTGTGACCGTAGAAATTGTCTTCGGCGAACATCAGGCCCTTATAGTCGGTGGCCGCCATCTCCTCCAGCACGTCTTCAACGGGCCGCTCACGGTATTTTTGTCCCTGGAAGGTGGGTACGCTGCAGAAATCGCAGCGGTTGGGGCAACCCTTGGTGGTTACTATAGAAGAGAACTTGTAGCCGTACTTCTTCTTCAAGAGTTCTCTGTCGGGATGTACTTTCTTAAGGATTGACAGGTGGGGAAGACCGCCGTCGTAGCGTTTCTGGAGCTTACCGGCCTCGAAGTCCTTTATGACCTGCGGCCAGACAGTTTCAGCTTCACCCGTGATGACCGTATCCACGTACTGCACCGCCTCTTCGGCACACACGGAGGCGTGGATACCGCCCATTATCGTGGTGCAGCCATGTTTCTTGGCCAGCTTGGCGATATGGTAGGCGCGCGGGGCCTGATAAGTCAGGGCCGTGAGACATACTATGTCAGGGGGGTCAAAGGTTATATCGTCTCCGGCGTCATTCAGCGCCGACTCGATGTTCTCGTCTACAACGTCAAACTCCCAATCGTCGCCCGGCGTGAGCGCTGCGATATAGCCCAGATTCAACGGCATCTGGACTATTACGCTTATGCTCTCCTCGCCGTGACGGCCCGGAGGATGAGGGTTCACGAGCATCATCTTCTTCATAACCTTATCTCCCGTCTCTTAATATCATATTTGCTACCCGCCAACCGGAAGACACAACCGCACACACTCCCGGCCCGGGGTTGGTCCAATGCCCCGCGAGGTAGAGGTTCTCTACCGGGGTCTTGTTAGCGGTCCTGCCCGGACCCGTCTGCCCTAACGTGACGGCCCATCCGTAGGCAGCGCCCTTCGCATTCAGCGTATAACGCTCAAGCGTCTTGGGCGTCGCCGCGTCCACCACCTCGATGTGCTTCTCAAGATTGGGCACAAAACCCTCAAGGTAGCGTATTGTACCCTTCGTAAGTCTATCTTTCAAGTCTTTCCAGTTCTCAATCTCGTCGTATTTTTCCTCTATAGTGGCCACCACGGTTATCTCCTGCCGGCCTTTTGTCGCAAGCGACTGGTCCACCATGGTAGGCGCCGATATGTACTTCCACTGATGGTTCGGGCTATGATAAAAGCCTCTCTTAAAATTACTTAGGTTAATTTCCGGGTCAAGCCCCAAATACAGTAGAAAATATGATGGACTTTCCTTCATCCCCCTCATCCTGTCCATAAACGCGGGGTCAACCTGTTCTTTATCCTTTATCAGTTTAAAAAAAGTCTGTCTGGCGTCAATGTTTGATATTACGTATTCCGCGCCGATATCGCCGCCCTCATCCAGTCTCACGCCTGCCACCCTGTTGCCCTTGAGAAACATCTCTTCCACCCTGGAAGACAGCAGCAGGTCGCCGCCGGAATCCCTGAGTTTTTTGGCAAATGCGTCGGCAAAGCCTTGCGTGCCCCCCCTCGGATACCATGCGCCGTCTCTGAGATAGTTCACCAGCATCTGGCACATGCCTATGCTAGAGACCTCGTGGGCCGGCGAGCCAAGATAACCCCACTGTCCCGCCAGCGTCGCCTTCAGTTCCGGATCGTCGAAGAAGCCGTCCAGCATGGCGCCGTATGTTTTTTCCCTATACCTCTCAAGGGTGGGGCTACGCTCCGATTCATTTATTATCGCCCTGTAGAGTTTTACGAGCTCGCCGAAGAACCCGGATATGTTCTCCTTCTCTGCGGGATATCTCTTCTGCAGGGACGACTGATAGTCGTCAATGTCGGCCGGAATCTCTACAGAGAACGAGGGGAATATGAGGTTGTCCATCGGGTCCAGCCTGAAAAAATCCAATTCTATTTCCAGCTCTTTCAGGCATCTGTCCACGATGCTGTACTTGCCGCAGCCGCCTATATGGTGCACGGCGGCATCGAAGAGGAATCCCCCGCGTTTGAATGAAGTGCAATAGCCCCCGGGGATATTGTGCTGCTCTACGACCAGCGTCCTC
>JAUVQR010000259.1 GCA_030598065.1 Planctomycetota bacterium
AATGGTGATGGTGGGGTGGTGGTTCAGTTCTTCAGCCACCTTGGCCACCTTGTCTGCAAAATCCATGGCCCTTCGGAAGTTAGGAGATTTGTACTCCTTTACTATGGTGTCCCCTTCACGTCTCCAGCCCTTAAGGTCGTTCAATCCATCGGTAATCTCTTTTTCATCGAGTTTTTTAAACACGCTTCACCTTTTTCCCCGGCGTCTGAAAGCGACCTGTTGCGGCCAAAGAGTCGGGGGACCGGAGTTCCCCCCCCACTTCGGTTCTCGTCATTTATTAATTATCAATAGCCTTAAGACATAGCAGAGACGGCAACCGCGGGGCCGAAGCGGCGGGAGCGACGGGAGCACACTCGTTCATCCCCGCTTACATATGGGTGATAAACTCAGGCTCCAGGTAGCTCCTCAAGATGTCACACCTGGACACAACTCCGGTCAGTTTTCCGTCTTGGGTGACCGGCACACGGATAATGTTCTTATCCGCCAGTATGTCCGTTATCTTCTCCACAGGTGTGTCGGCGTCTACGGCGATGACGTTACGGGTCATGACATCACCTGCCGTTATCCTGACAAGCTCCTTACCGGCCTTCACGGCCTTCAACAGGTCGTGTTCCGTCAGGATGCCCGTCACCTCTCCGTTCTGGTTTGTCACGGGCATGCCGCTGTATAACCCGCACAGGAGCTGCATCGCCACGTCCCGCGCAGAGGCGTTCTCTCGCGCGGACACTACCGGTCTGGTCATAACGTCACGGGCCTTTAGATTTGCCATCGAAGCGCCCTCCTTTTTTAAAAAATACACGGTCAAAAGAAGTCTTTACGTTACAAACAAGAGCACTATTTCCCCCGCCCTTTGTCCCGACGTCTCCTTGCCGGGCGGTTTACCACAACTCGTGACTCCACCCTCTTCTAAAGCGACATCTTACCGATACCTTAAAATTATTCTAATCCTCGACGCCGCAATTAGCAATACGTTTTCACCAGGCCATCTGAATATTTTACCGTTTACGCATACGCCGGGGAAACGAGCACGGCGACCATGCCTGCTGGCACGAAAACGGAGTATTCCTTATATCCCCCTATTGGGGTATAATACTTGTTTAAGCTTTTTTTTTGCTCTATAATCTGTCTGTACTTTTCTCCATAAAAGTCCAGTTGACAGACGGCGGGCCGTGCGGTCCGTTCACGACAAGGAGACAGGGGATTTTGAAGATAGCTATCTCAGGCAAGGGTGGAGTGGGCAAGACGACGCTTGCGGCTGCGATGGCCTGGCTCTTCGCCCACGAGGGGCATAAGAAGGTGCTGGCCATAGACGCAGACCCCGCGCCTAACCTGGCAATAGCCCTTGGCATAGAGGGTCATGAGGACATCGTGCCGCTGGTAGAGATGAAGGAGCTTGTAAAGGAGCGCACCGGCTCTACCTCGGAGGAGTACGGCAAATTTTTTAAGCTCAACCCCACGGTGTCCGACCTGCCTGAGAAGCTCGGTATTGAAAAGGACGGCGTCCGGCTGATGGTGCTGGGGGCAATCCAGCGTGGCGGCGGAGGGTGCGCCTGCCCTGAGGGCGTCTTTCTGAAGAGCATGATAAACCACATCGTGCTGCAGAGGGACGAGGTGGCCGTGATTGACATGGAGGCCGGCGTGGAACACCTGGGCAGGGCCAGTGTAAGGGGCGTGGACGCACTGATAGTCGTGGTGGAGCCGACGCTGCAGAGCGTCGTAGTCGCCCACCGGGTAAAAAAACTGGCCGCCGATATCGGACTCAAGTCGGTGTTCGCCGTGGGCAATAAGGTCCAGAATCAGGAGCAGCAGGATTTTCTGAAGGAACGCCTTGCGGACGTAGCCATGCTGGGAACCCTATCTTTCGACCCAAAGGTAACCGAGGCCGGCCTGAAGGGTACGCCTGTATACGAGGATAAGCCGCTCATGGAGGAGGTCAGGGAAATCATTAAACGCCTGAAGGAAGAACTGGGTACTACAGCATGATAAAAGAGTGTATCGCCATACTTGCAGAGGGCATAGACCTGACCGAGGCGGAGGCCGCCGGTGGCATGGAGGACATAATGTCGGGCCGCGCGACCCCGGCCCAGATTGCCGCATTCCTGACCGCCCTGAAGATGAAGGGTGAGGCAGTGGAGGAGCTGACCGGTCTTGCCAGGGTGATGCGTAGCAAGGCGACGCCTCTGGACATAGACGGCACGGTGGTAGACACCTGCGGCACGGGCGGTGACAGAAAGGACACGTTCAACATCTCCACCGCCGTGGCCATCGTGGTGGCCGGTGCCGGGGTCAAGGTGGCAAAGCACGGGAACAAGGCGTCCACCAGCAACTCGGGCAGCGCCGACGTCCTGCGGTCACTGGGCGTCAACATAGAGGCCGGGCCGGAGACGGTAAAACAATGCATAAAAGAGGCCAATATCGGATTTCTCTTCGCCCCGCTGTTCCACAGCTCGATGAGATTTGCCAGCGAGCCGCGGCGTGAGCTGGGCTTCCGGACGGCTTTTAACCTGCTCGGCCCGCTGACCAACCCGGCGCCGAACAGCCGCCAGCTAATCGGCGTCTACGGCGAAGCCCTGACCGACACACTGGCCCAAGTGCT
>JAUVQR010000362.1 GCA_030598065.1 Planctomycetota bacterium
CTGCAGCAAGCTGGGCAACTTACCGGACGCGGTGTACCACCTGAGAAGATACATCAACCTGAACCCTGAAGCAGATGACTTCACCGAGGTACTGTCATACATCACAATGATGGGAAGAACCCTTGAAGGGGAAGAGAGGCGCAACAAAATAGCAGTGCAACGAGACAAGGTCATGCAGGAATCTCTGGCGAAAAACCGGGACAAATGGGGCATGACCCTTATACCCTCCGGCGACTTCATCATGGGCATAGAGAGCCGCAGGGAAGACTCCGGACCACCGCATACCGTGTACATGCCGGCCTTTTATATGGATAAATACGAGGTGACAAACGCGCAGTATTACGAATTCCTTGAGTATATAAGAGAAACGGGAGACCACAGCAAGTGCCACAAGGACGAGATCGTGGCTAAGGACCATACCCCGAGGCAATGGGAGGACGCTTATTATGACAACCCTGAGTTCCCGGTATCCAGGATTGACTGGTACGACGCCTACGCCTACGCCGCCTGGGCCGGAAAGCGGCTGCCTACGGAGGCGGAGTGGGAGAAAGCGGCCAGGGGGCCGAACTCCAGCTGGTGGCCCTGGGGAAACGAGTGGGACCCGAGGAAATGTAACGTGGGCGAAGACCCCGCCCCCACGCCCGTGGGCAGCTTCGAGGAGGGCAAAAGCGCTTACGGCTGCTACGACATGGCCGGCAGTGTGGCCGAGTGGGCCAGTGATTGGTACGGCCCTTTTTACTACGCGTCAAGCCCCTCCAACAATCCAAAAGGGCCGGAAAAGGGTTTGAGGAAGATACTGCGCGGTGGTTCACGTTTTGGACAGGGTTTTCTGCTGAGGAGTACCAACAGGAGGTCAGAACTGCCGAACGTACACAACCAGTCAGTGGGCTTCCGCTGCGCCAAGGACCCTTCTTAACCTGCCCAGGTCATCAGAAACGGCTCTCACGCGCCAAACGAAAACAACGGAGGGGGTAATAAAACGGTTTCAACAACGTATAAAGAAAAGCACGGTTAATAAGCCGCTTGGAGACACGTAATCCGCGTCATTCACTCATTGCCTTCCTGAAACACTCCTCGGCCTCTTCGTAGCGACCCAGCTTCTCAAGAACCACCCCCCTATTCTGCCAGGCGCCCTTATCACCGGGAGTTATGTCCAAAGTCTCGTCGTAACATTCTATCGCCTCTTCGTATCTGCCCAGTCCTGTCAGGGCCGCCCCTTTGTTGTTCCAGGCCATGGCAAACCTGGGGTTTATCTCCAA
>JAUVQR010000068.1 GCA_030598065.1 Planctomycetota bacterium
ACCGTGCGTAACGTTTGTATAACGTGGAACATGGGAGCACTCATCTCTTACAAATTGGGCCCCTTAGAATTTTACGGCCCCAAGTAACCATGCTTCAGGGTCTGCGTAAAATTCGTGAGAGTAATAAGCCTTTGCCACCCATCCACTTATTAGCTGATTACTTAACTACTGTCAACACTTTTCTCAGGAAAAGGATTACCTACGTTTGGCTTTCTTTTTAGCCTTCTTTTTGGCTTTCTTTTTAGCTTTCTTCTTAACCTTCTTCACTACCCTCTTCTTTGCCTTTTTCTTAGCCTTCTTTTTTGCCATTCATGTCACCCCCTTTCATGGGCCAACTGTAAGAAATTAATAGAATTTAACTAACCGCCAGCTCTGGTTCTCCTCTGATGTGGGAGCCTTCAACATGTGCGCCGGCTACATCCCGAAGTTGTTTCAACGTTTCTATAGGGTAAGGGGTCTCCTTTGTCATGTCCGGGTCCAGACAAACCGTTGGTCTAAAAGACTGTAGCACGTACTTCTTCGCGCCTTGAAGGGTGCGGGCTATGCCCTTCACCTCGCCTTCGCCGAGGTAGGAGGGGCATACGGTGGTGCGGAATTCGTGCTCCAGTCCGCTGTTAATTATCGTCTTTATGCTCCGTTCAATGTCTTGTACGTTGCACGGCACGCCGGCAACTTCCCGATAATTCTTTTCTTTGAGAGGGGCCTTTACGTCCATTGCTATACAATGAAGCAGGCCTTCTTCAACGAACTCTTCGATCAACTTGGGGTTTGTTCCGTTGGTGTCCAATTTCACTTTGAGCCCCAGGTCTTTCAGCTGCCTTAAGAGTTCTTTAAGTCCGCTATGTATGGTGGGTTCGCCGCCTGATACGACCACGCCGTCAATCCAGCGCCTGTTCTTCTTCAGATAGCCCATTACCGATTCAAACGGTATGGTCTCCATGTCTTCTGAAGGGTTGACTAGGTGAGGCGCGTGGCAGTAGGGGCAACGGAGGTTGCAGCCTGAGAGGAAGATGACGGAACTTATCATTCCCTCCCACTCTATGAGACTGCTTTCGATGAAACCCTTTATTTGTACAGGCATATCTGTTACTTGAACTGCGCCTCCGCTCAAACTATCGAGTTGGTCGAAAGGCGCGTTCCTCCTTTGACTGACGGACCAGGCTTATGACTTGGCGGCGTTCTGTTGTCTCGCCAGTATCGGCTGGTCGTAAGAGAACACGTTGCCCATTCCCGGTGACGCGTAATAAACGTTGGCAAAACCGTCCAGCCCCACCTCCTGGAGCTTTATCTTATAGTGAGCGCCGGTGTCGCGTGGAAGACTGTACAAATAGTTCAGTAGTTTCGCCGCGACGTCATCAATGTCCACGTTATCAGGGATTGGGTTATACAGGTACAGCCCTATCAAGAAATCCGCTTGATAGGAGGTAATACTTTTTTCCAGCTCCAACAGTCTTCCCGTCAATTTTTCGTTTTCCCACATAATGAATCCCCTTCAAAAGAAGTTAGAGAGTGTATGTGGTAACTTCTATGCCCTGTCGATGTACCTTCTTGCCTCGTTCAATAGTTCGTTTCTTGCCTTTTCTGCGGCCGTGTTTGAAGCGCAGAAGCGGTGAAAGGACAGCAGGTCAGGGCCCGACTCCACGTTGGACACCGTTATTGTTAACATTCCTGGAATGCGTTGCTTATTGACCCTTATTCCATAACCTTTATACGCATCAGTGTTCCGCTGGGAATTTTCGTCCATTACCGGTTCCCTCCAGAGATGAATTTTCAGCTTGGAAATCGCGCCTCCGTACAGGCAGTTTTTCCCGGTGTCCCCGAATTACTCCTGCGCTCGACCATGAAATAATTCATTTGCTAGATAAGCTCCGCCAGTGACGCGTCTTTAAACCTCTCGGCAAGTGCCTTCACCTTGGAGGTGTCCCAGTTGCTTAACCTGTCTTCGTAGTCGTCCAGCCTGTTGATGCCGGACACGTTATACGCGCCGCAGTGGTCGCAACAGTCCGTAAGCCTTGGCGAGACGCGGTTGCACACGGTGCAGATGGTGAATTCCGGAGAGATTGTTACCTGTGCCGCCTGCGTGTTCTTAAACGTCTTCTTTACCAGGTTCATTATGCTGGTGGCGGGGGGCCTTTCTTCGCCGCAGAAGGCGTGGATGATGGCGCCGGACTCTATCATCGTGTGGAACTTGCTCTGGACGACTATCCTGGTCAACATGTCTATGGGCGCGTCCGGCCTCAGGTGAATACTGTTCGTGTAATAGTATTCGTCCCCTTCAATATCCCCCTTTACGAGCGCCCTTGCCTGGGGATACTTCTTCACGTCTATCTTCGCGAGCCTTCTCGAAGCGCTCTCCGCCGGCGATTCCTCCAGCGAGAACTTGAGGCCGTGTTTCTTTCCGGCCTCTTTCACCTTCTGGTACATGAATGCGATTATCCTCAACCCCTGTCTCAGGGGTTCTTCGCCCTCATGCAGCTCCATGTCCATCATGTGCTGGAGACATTCGTTAAGGCCCAGGATGCCCACGATGTACGTCGACTTTTTCAGGTCCACGTAGGGCCGCCCATCTTTGGCTGGTTTGCCAATCTGCCATAGCGGCATCTCAGGACCCGACATCAGACGGGCGATAAAGGCCTTCTTCTGTAGATGTGCGTCGATGCACGTCTGAATGGTATCGCCTATTTCGTTGTAAAGCGCCTCCCAGTTTCCCTTCCCCCCCGCCCTGTAAGCGGCCTGTGGAAGGTTGACCGTCACGTTCTGGAAGCCGCAGAAGCGCATGCTCTCCGGGTTGGTTATCATGTAGTCGTCTTCAATAGTGGTCCGGAGCCGGCAGCAGGCCGACAGTGTCACCTCGTCCCTGTCGAACACGAAATACGGCACGCCGTTTTCGCTGGCCATCTGGCAGGCGTACTCGAGTATCTTGTATTGCTCTGGGTCGTCAAGGGTATCCTGGTTTATGTGCAGGTCGCACTTCGGGAAGGCGAAGATGTGGCCGTGGCAGTCGCCCGCGCGCCATACGTCCAGCATGGCCATGGTAAACTCGCGGGCTGTCTCTTCATAGTCGCCGTAGGTCTTTCCCGTGTATTTACCTCCGGCGCCGATGGCGGGGATGCCCTTCATGTAGTTCGGCACGCCGGTGTGGATGTTGAAATCGAGAAAGAGGGTCTGGCCTCCACGCGAGAAGGCGCTCTGGGAGCAACTGTAGATGAGGTGCTGTGCCTCCTGCCGCAGCTGTTCCTTGTTCATGCCCTCCATATAAGGCGCGTATAATATGTTTATGTAGCCTATGCCCAACGCGCCGGCGTAGTACGCCTGCATGGACGCAAGGTAGGTGTTCAGATGGCCGGTCAGCGTGCGGGCGTGCCTGGCCGGGGCCGAGACGGTGTCAAGGTTGTCGAGATGCAGACCGTACTTCTTCAGGTATTCCAGGGAATGGGACGAGCAGTATACCCTGGTCGGATAGCCGAGGTCGTGGATGTGTACGGCGCCGGAGAGGTGCTTGCCAGCCACGTCTTCGGAGTATACCTCCTGAAGGGCGTACTGCTTCAGGGTGTTTTCCGCTATGGAGAGGTTTATCGCCTCCGGGTTGTTGGTGGCTATGTTGCTGTTTTCGTTGACCTTGGAGAATATAAGCTGGTCGAGGTCGTACTTCGGCATGCCTATGGTGGCCTGTTTCTTGAGCTGGGTGTTGTAGCCCCTCTCGAACAGCTCGTTATCAACCAGCTCCCTGAGCAGGCCGGTTGAGATGCGGTGGATGCCAGAGTTAAAGACCCTCTTCTCCACCACGCCGGCGATGTCTATGGCCTCATTGATAGGTATGCCGGCCTCTTTCTCAAGGGCGAGGGCGATCTTGTTCTTGTCCCACGGCGAGGTCTCGTCATGTATGTCCGTCTCAACCATTAGGGCGGCGTCGGTCGTGTCCCGGCCCTTGGAGGTCTTTTTTCTGACCTTGAGTTTCTCCCTGTGGAGGACCCTCCTGTCCCTGTAGCGTATGTATGCCTTGGCGGTCTTTGCGTGGCCCGTGTTTATCAGTACGTCTTCTACCAGGTCCTGTATGTCTTCTATACCCGGGACGTTCCCGTTGAATTTCTTTTTAAGTAGATGTGAGACCAGTTCGGCCAGCTCCTCGGCCATCTTCCGGTCGTTGCCCCCGACGGCGTGAGCCGCCTTGAAGATGGCGTCTGCTATCTTTTTTATGTCAAACGGCACCGTCCTTCCGTCGCGTTTTCTGATGGTCTCCATGGGGCTCACAGGTGTTGTTCCTTTCTAGTTGGCTTGATGGCTAAACTGTTTCTTGTCTTCTACAAAAATCCGTCGTTGGACTTTTATCCCGTGTTTACTACGAAGCAGCACAGACATACCACTACTTCTTTTTCCTCTCACTTTTTATCAGCGGTTTCACCTCTTCCATAAAGTCACTGATGTCCTTGAACTCCCGGTAAACGGAGGCGAACCTCACGTACGCCACTTTGTCGAGACCCTTCAGCTTCTGCATTATTTGTTCACCTATATACGTTGAGGCAACTTCGCGGTCGAACCTGTTGTACAGGTCACGTTCTATCTCAGCGACGGTGGCCTCTATCATATCGGTTGAAATAGGTCTCTTCTCGCAGGCCTTCTCCAGGCCGTTGCGTACCTTCACCCTGTCAAAGGCCACCCTGCGGCCGTCCTTCTTTACCACCTTCAGAGGTGTTTCCTCCATCCTCTCATAGGTGGTGTAGCGTCTTCCGCAGTTAAGGCACTCACGGCGGCGCTTTATGTTGAGGCCGTCCGCCGACGGTCTCGAGTTTATTACCTTGTCATTATCTTGTTTACAATAGGGACACTGCATAATCAGGCCAACAGGTCTCTTCTGGTAGTCTCGCGTGCGGAAAATACTTCTGCGATATTGTTATGCGCCTTGCAGGCGCCGAACCGCTGCCGTGGTGTACTGCTGAAATGTCGAGGCTTCTTCTTTTCGCCAAACGTATGGTCCCCAATATTTACCCCCGTAAAGGGAGACATACAGATAAGCAAGTTGAATAATAATATACAACATTTAGTATTACCAGATATTGTATGGACTTTTACCTCAAATACAAGATATTGTCAAGTAAAATGTCGGGTTTTTTGAGAAATTCGCCGGGGGTTTCTTTGTCTCTGGAGTCCGGCACGATTGCCGTTTGTGTCGATTGTGCGCGGCCCCGGGGCGGTGGGTTCCCCGGAGGGTTACCTGTCGTTCCCCACGATTTCAACCTTGACCCCGGCCTCTTGCAGCATCTCTTTTGAGAGCCAGTCGGGGTAGTCTGAGAGAGCGACTATGCGTTTTACGCCGCAGTTAATCAGCATCTTTGCGCACAGCACGCACGGGTGGTTGGTGGAGTATAACGTTGCGCCTTCTATTGACGTGCCAAGGCTGGCGGCCTGGAGGAGTGCGTTCATCTCCGCGTGCAGTCCCCTGCAGAGTTCCTGTCTCTCTCCGGAGGGGATTCCCAGTTTGTCCCTGAGGCATCCTATCTCCGTGCAGTGCACCATGCCTTTGGGCGCCCCGTTGTAACCGGTGGCAAGTATGCGTTTTTCCAGCACCAGCGTGGCTCCCACCTGGCGGCGCAGGCAGGTCGACCTCTGGGCCACCTCACGGGTAATCTTGAGGAAGTACTCGTCCCAGCTCGGCCGGGTGTCTTTATTTACCGATGCAGAATTGCGAGAAGATTCTTTCAAGGATGTCCTCTGTTGTTATCTTTCCCAGAAATTCTCCCAGGGTGTCCGACGCCTCCCTTATGTCCAGCGCTACGAACTCCGCCGACAGTTGTTCCTTTACAGACCGTGACGCCCTATCCAGGGAGGCCAGACAGGAGTCGGCCAGCAGCCGCTGGCGGGCGTTTAACGCCTCCGTAGAGGCGGAGCACTCAACTCCTCCCCCCCCGGTTACCTTTTCCGCCACCGCGCCGGTTAGTTCCCCGATGCCGTCTCCGGTCAATGCGCTGGTGTATATTATAGGAAGGTTTCGCCACTTTGTGGGCAGGTTTTTTATAGAAAACCTTTGTGGGAGGTCCGCCTTGTTAATCACCAGCAGGCAATTTGAACTGCCGGGCGCTTGATTAAACGGGAAGGCCGGTAGAGAGTCAAAGGAACGTTCGGTCATCGGTTTTGAACCGTCCAGTACGAGGATGAAAAGTGATGACGCGTCAACGGCTCTGGCGGTCATGTCAATTGCAAGCGTTTCAGGAGCGGAGCCCTCGTTGCCGTTTGTGTCCTTCTGTACCAGCCCTGCGGTATCCAGCAGCCGTAGGGCCGTGCCATCAACTTCCAGGTCCGCCCCCAGGTAGTCTCTGGTGGTGCCGCTTTTGTGGCTGGTGATGGCGCGCGGCCGTCCCAGGAGCGCGTTGAAGAGGCTTGATTTCCCCGCGTTGGGCGGGCCGATAAGAACGGTCTTTACGCCGCCGCTGTGTATGGCGCCGTTATCGGCCGTGCGTACGCACCTGTGTAAGTCGCCCGCGATGGCCTCAATCTCGGCAAGCGTGTCTTCTCCCGATACCGGGCTGATGTCCTGATCTGAGAAGTCTATCGAGGCCTCCAGCATGGAGAGCAGGTCGGTAATGCGCCCATGTGTTTTTTTTAGTTCACGCGAGAACCCGCCTTCGAGCTGAGAGGCGGCCGCCCGTAGTTCGGAGTCTGTGCGGGAGCGTATGACCCTCAAGACGGCCTCCGCCTGTACCATGTCTATACGTCCGTTCAGGAAGGCCCTCTTTGTAAATTCGCCCGGCTCCGCAGTCCTAAGAGCGGTGCCGTCCGCGCGGGCGTCCTGCAGCAGTTTTTCGGTCAGCGCCTCTACCAGCGGCGCGCTGCCGATGGTGTGAATCTCTACCACGTCTTCTCTGGTGTACGAGCATGGAGCCTTCATTATATACAGCTGTGCCGGCGCGCCCGCGTGGCTGCCGGGGTGTCCCAGGTCTGCGTGCCCCTTCAGGGAGCGGTACGTGGCCTGTGTCTCTGTGTTGGTGGAAGGGGGGGAGCTTTCCCTAAACGACTTCATTGCGCAGGGGAGGGCGTCGGGACCGCTTATTCTTATGATTGCCCTGAGAGAACTCCCGCGGGGCGTGGAGACGGCCAGAATCGTGTCGTTCTGGTTAACCAAGATACCTTTATTTCAGCCTTGCGACCATCCTCCGTATGAGCACTTGTTCTCCGATGCTGAGGATGGTGCTGGTTGTCCAGTAGAGTAAAAGCCCGGAGGGCATATGGTA
>JAUVQR010000313.1 GCA_030598065.1 Planctomycetota bacterium
AAATTAAAAGTATTGTTGCGGTAGATCTTTCTCGGCATTTTGTAGGGGCTACCCACGGGTTCTCCCCTACATTATTTGCTTGGCAGAGTAAACTCTGCCGTTACAGCAGAGAAATTGTAGGGCACGCTTCTTGACGCATCGTATAGCCTTCTCGGCAGGCTTTTTCACAGAGACATCAGCCTGAGCCGCAGCGTATTCAGCGCGTGCCTGGCGGCGAGTAGTTTTATCCATTTCCGGGTGCCTTTGAGGTGAAACTCCTTGTGCTCTACGCCGTCCGGGGTGGCAATGGCGACGTAGACAAGGCCTACGGGTTCGCCGGGGTGTTGGCTGGTGGGGCCGGCTACGCCCGTGACGGAGAGTCCGATGTCGGCACCTGTCTTTTCCCTTATCGCCTGCGCCATCATCCCTGCTATCTCGGCGTTGACCGTACCTGACTCTTGTATCCGCTCCCTGGGTATATTTAGAAAAACCGACTTGGATTCTAAGGTATACGTTACCATACCTTCCAGCAACAATTGCGACATGCCGGGTACGTCGGTCAGATAATTTGCGACAAGCCCGCCGGTGCACGACTCGGCCGTCGCAATGGTTTTATTGTGTTTCTTGAATAAGGCGGCCACCACGCTCTCCAGCGTATCGTCGTCGGTGCCGTAAACGGCCTTCCCCAAGAGCGTGCGTATCTCAGCCTCGCCCTTCTCCTGCATAAGCTCCGCCCGCCCCTGCTCCTGCGACTCGGTTGTCATTCGGAGGGTGATGATGCCGTCATGCACCATAGTGCCCACGCAGGGGTTTGATTCGGGCATCATCATATCGGCTATCTTTTCGCTAACCAGCGCCTCTGAAAGGCCGAAGACGTGGACGTGCCTGCATAGCCATATCGTCCCGGTGTCTATCGCCTCGCGCAGCCGGGGCAAGACCGAGTCCTCAAGCATTCGTTTCATCTCACCCGGCACGCCCGGCAGGCAGAAAATACGGGTGTTCTTGTGGGCCAGGCAGAAACCGGGCGCCGTGCCGGTCTTGTTTGGTATGATATCGGAACCCTCTGGTATCATGGCCTGGCGGACGTTCAAGGCGGACATCTTTGTGTCACGGCAGCGGAAGTGTTCCTCTATCTCAGCTAGAGCGGCCTCGTCCTTGACCAGCCTTCTGCCCACGGCCAGGGCCACGGCGTCCCTAGTGAGGTCGTCGTGAGTGGGGCCCAGCCCGCCCGTGACGACAATAAAATCGGCCCTTTCCAGTGCCCTTTCCACGGCTGAGCCTATGGCGGCAACCTCGTCCCCGACCGTGGTGTGGTAGGGTACGGTGACGCCCAGCCGTGTTAGTTCGCCGGCTATGTGGGCGGCGTTGGTGTTTACCACGTCACCCTGGACCAGTTCGTTTCCGGTAGCAATTATCTCTGCTGTCTTCAAGTCTTTTACGGGCTCTGCCGCTACAATAATATATTATAATGTTGTTCTGAGCGAAGCGAAGTCACGCCACAGGCGGATTCGCCTACGACAAAAATCCGGCATAAAGTGTCACTCTGAGCGGAGCAAAGAGTCTGGGTAGGGGCACGTTGCAACGTGCCCCTACGAACCACTCCCTCAGAATGACAATTATGCAGGATTCTTGAGGGGGTTTCTAGACAATAAATACGCCCGAAGGTGTCTAATTTTCCCTCATGAAAGAAGGATGGGGTATGGAGTCGCTTTCCGGCCGGCGGACCGGGGATTGTTGACGGAGTTGACGTGTCCCGGGGAAAACTACTCGGTCAATGACTCGTTGACTCCTGCCTCGCTGAATGTGGCCATCTGGTCCAGGAGCTTGACGGACGCCTCTACGATTGACATGGCAAGAAGCGCGCCGGTACCCTCTCCGAGCCGCATCTCCAGGTCGAGAACGGGTCTCTTGCCCAGTTCTTCAAGTATAAGCCGGTGGCCCCTTTCTGTGGAGAGATGGGACGCAATCAGGTAGCCCTTCACCTTCGGCTCTATGCGGGCCGCCAGAAGCGCACCTGCCGACG
>JAUVQR010000332.1 GCA_030598065.1 Planctomycetota bacterium
AGGCAACCGCCTTTCTTGTCTTTGCCTCTTTTAAGGCCTCCACCGCCTCCTTTGTCCGCCCTAACAGCCATAACCCGATCCCCAAGCCCTGGCACAGCGCCTTATTTTTAGACGCGTCACGGCTACTATTTACGGCCTGCTGGAGCTTTTCTACCTCTTTCTCGAGTTTTTGCTTTTCCTCAAAGCTAGTATAAATCTTTTTCCTGAAAAGCATTACGTCATCTATCGAGACGCCCTCGGAATCCAATATACTTATATCAACCACTGCTTCCATGTCTTCTCCTTAAAACAAACAATGCACGCGCGACGCCCTGCAGAACGCTTTTTCCACGGGGAAATCGCTCGCAAACGGCAGAAACCGTGTGGTAGGCCCGTAACTTGTAATTACATATCATTTTGTAAATAAAAAATATATGACATACGGGCCAAGATTGCAACTAAAAATTTATCAGATTTAGTGATTTGACTGCGCAGTAAGTCTATGGTATATTACTACTTTAAGGTGAATACCCCTTTGTAACGGGAAGCGTAAAACAAGCACTTAGGGGAAAAGACCCACGAAGCCCGTCCGTATAAAAAATCTCTTCCTCGGAACCGACGAGCCCCTGGCCATTGTGGCCGGTCCCTGCGTGATTGAGACGAGGGAGACCTGCCTTAATATAGCAAAGGAGCTGAAGGGGCTCCTTCTGGGCCTGAACCTGCCTTTTATATTCAAGGCCTCTTATGATAAGGCGAACAGGAGCTCTATACACTCTTACCGTGGGCCGGGACTTGAAGAAGGCCTGGAGATTCTGCACGAGATAAGGTCGTCGTTGGATATACCTGTCCTTTCGGACGTCCATAGCCCGGGAGAGGTCGAGAAGGCAGCCAGGGTCCTGGACATTATACAGATACCGGCCTTTCTCTGCCGGCAGACCGACCTCATCCTCAGCGCAGCTGAAACAGGCAAACCCGTCAACGTCAAGAAAGGTCAGTTCACGGCGCCATGGGAGATGGCACAGGTGGCGGAAAAAATCCTAAGCACGGGCAACGACCAGATACTGTTCACGGAGAGAGGAACCGCCTTCGGCTACAACAACCTGGTCAGCGACATGAGATCAATCGTCATACTGAAAGAAATGGGTTATCCCGTCCTCTTCGACGCGACGCATAGCGTCCAACTTCCGGGCGAGCAGGGGAGTTGCTCGGGGGGAGACAGGCACATGGTCGGCCCGTTAGCTATGGCGGCGATGGCCGCAGGTGCGGACGGATTATTCCTTGAGGTACACTCTCAACCCGAAAATGCCCTATGCGACGCGGCGACCATGCTTCCCATTGACAAGCTGTCTCCACTGCTGAAGAAATTGAAGGCGATACATAAGATAGTCAAAGAAGATTTCCCGGGCACCTCTGCCTGAATGGAGTTCGTCCATTGCGTCTCAGAGACATTACTCGAACGCCCCGGCGGCTCCAACGGCTATCCCAGATACTCCAGATACCGGTAAGGCACGGCTTCGGCCACATGGTCTCGGGCCTGAGGTTCAGCGAACACCTACCCATCGGTAAGCGTTTCCTTGAGAAGCGAATCATCCCGGAAGAAAAGTCGCTAACCACGCGCATCGTGACGGTGCTGCAGGAACTCGGACCTACGTACGTAAAGCTGGGACAAATGTAGGCACTCAAGCGGGGGCAATTCATGTCATGTGCTCCGGAGGCGCATCCGCCTACGGCGTGACCTGAGGACAGATTCGCCTTTGGCGAAGATTACCCCTG
>JAUVQR010000109.1 GCA_030598065.1 Planctomycetota bacterium
CCTGGGACCAGGGCTGCAGCTATGACGGTGAGAAATAGAGCTAGACTGTTACCTTGCACGCCACCACCTCTCCTCTCCTTTCAGTGTAATGAGGGGTTCCCAGTCTACAAAAAAACTTACCGATGTCAAACGATTTCTTGACCCGGCATAAGCAAAACTTCATGTGGTTGATACACAACGGCTTATCTGCAAACGGGTAACGGTGGAGGACGCGCGCTACGGCGGCGGACAAGGGGGAATACATACGTGATTTCACCGCGTTCGACCACAAAATCTTATGCGGGTATTGATAAAGAGAAAAAAGGCGGCGAGACAACAGGCCTTCAATCAATGTCGCAGCATCTCATGCAACAAGCTTAAGCCCTTGCCACGGCCACTCTTCCGCGAACATACGTCGGTATCAGCCGGTACCTGCCCACCCTTGAACAGGACGAGATGTCGTCCCTAAAGCCGAGCTCCAACAGGCGCTTTCCGTGTGTTGAGTCGAGCAGGGCACGGCGGATATTGCGCCGGTAGTTGGCGTAAAGGATATAAGCTGTGCGGGCAGAATCACTTAGAACTATCCCTGGCCTTTTCCGGAGCGCATCAACCAGCATGCCCCCGCACACGGCATCCTCCAGGGACATCTGCCCGTCCGTGCCGGAGAGTGACAGCAACAGGTCGGTGTCATCTCCGGCAAGACGTTCCGCCACCGCGGGAAGGTTGGTGAAGGAACATATAAGTACCTCTTTCGCCCCCTTACCCTTGATAAACGCCAGGTTCCTTGTACAGTTGCTGGTGGTGAAGACAATGGTCTTGCCGCCGACTACGCCGGTAGAATATTCTCCGGGCGAATTCCCCAGATGAAAACCCTTGACCTTCGTGCCGCCCCTCTCACCGCCAAGTAACACGGCGTCTCTTGAGAGTTCGTTGACCTTTTGCCTGAACAGGCGCCTCGCGTCACCTACGGTGGCACAGGGGTATATGTCCTTGCACCCACGGGCAAGGGCGTGGATCATCGTCGAGCAGGCCCTGAGCACGTCTATGACCACCACCCTCTTGCCGGTCAGCTTCATAAGACCCGATTCGGACGGTGTAAACGACAGGTCTATCTTCAAGAAATTCCCTGTGAGAAGGCCTCCGTACCTGAAAAGACCCCTGTAAGCCTTATATGTATATGGACCTCTTTCGCTTTCGCTTTCGCTTCCATGAAATTTTTTGTACCTTTAACAGGTAACAGGCATTATATTCCCGACCCTATAATTATATAGTATATGCCTTAAGCAGGTTCGTGTACGGGTAGCCGGCGGTTATAACGACCGTGTCGCCCTTCTTCACCAGCCCCGTCTTTAGCGCGACCTTCTCGGCCTCTCTCATCATCTCGTCGGTGTTCTTCGCCACCTTCATCCTGGCCGGATACACGCCCCGGGTTAAACAGAGCTGGTTGAGAACGTTCTCAGACGGGCTCACCCCTATGATGGGGCAGTCCGGCCTGTGGCGCGCCACCATCCTCGCGGTCTTGCCGGTGGTGGTGCACGCAATAATCGCCCGCGCCTTAACGTCCCTTGCGGCATGGTGCGCGGAGTGTGTGATGGCGTCCTGGATGGTCTTCTCCCCTATCTCCTCGTCCGCCAGGAATTTCACGTAGCCTCCTCTGTCTTCTTCGCCCATGGACGCCTCGGCCTTCAGGGCAATCCTCTTCATCATCCTGACGCAGTTTACGGGGTACTTACCCACGGCCGTCTCCTCGCTCAACATGACCGCGTCGGTGCCGTCCAATACGGCGTTAGCCACGTCCGCCACCTCCGCCCTGGTGGGGGTGGAGCTGCTTACCATAGATTCAAGCATCTGCGTCGCCGTTATCACCGGCTTCCCCATAAGGACACAGGCATGGATAATCTTCTTCTGTACAACAGGGACATCTTCCAGGTCGGTCTCCACACCAAGGTCGCCCCTTGCGACCATCACGCCGTCCGCCGCTTCAAGTATCCCGTCAAGGTTGCTCAGGGCCTGCCGCCTCTCTATCTTGGCTATTATCGGGACGGTGCGCCTCTTTAATTTCATAAAGTGTTTGGCCGCCAGTATGTCCTTCGCGCAGCCCACAAAGGAGAGGGCCACCAGGTCTACTCCCGAGTCAAGGCCAAAGGCCATATACTTCTTGTCATTCTCGGTAAGCGCGTCTATGTCCAGGTCGGTATCCGGCAGGTTCACGCCCTTGTGTGTCTTAAGCGGCCCGCCCTCGACGACGCGGCACATGACCTCTTTTCTGTCTCTATATACGTCAACGACCCTTAGCTTTATCTTGCCGTCGTCAATCAATATGGCGTTGCCGGGCCGGACGTTCCTGACGAAGCCGGCGTAGCTCACGCTGATTTTCTGTGAACTGCACAATAATTTCTTGCCGGTAATAATAACGTTGCCGCCCTTCTTCAACACCACCGGCTCCGGCCCCACCTCCCCCGTACGAATCTTAGGTCCCGGCAGGTCCTGCATTATGGCCAGCGGCCTGTTATGGGCCTTTGATATGCGCCGTATGCGGTTGATGACGCCCTTATGCTCCTCCATGCTGCCGTGGGAGAAATTCAGTCGCGCCACGTCCATCCCGGCCTGCACCATCTCCTCCAGGACGCCGGAGCCGGAGCTTGCAGGCCCAATCGTGCACACTATCTTTGTCTTTCTCATTTCTTTGACTGACGCCATAGCAACCGCCTCTTATTTAAAGGAAGATTTTGAATAGTCCACAAGAAAAGCTAACGCGACAACCCGAGCTTCTCGTACAGTAAAGAGAAATCAATCCCTTCCTCTGTCAGCTCTCTGAGTCTGGGCAACTTTACCCTGCTCCATCTCTGCAGGTGACTGGCGAGACTATCGCACACCTCAACCGCCCAGGCCGTGTCTTTCTTTACCACAATAACAGACGTCCCGGTCTCTCTGGCCCTGGACAGGATAGCGTCACTGGGATAGAAACCGCCGGTAAGCACCAGACACTTGGTCGGGGTCTCAAGGGCGGCCAGTTGTATGTCACTCCTGTCGCCGCCCGTTATAACCGCCTTGTTGGCCACACGACCAAAATACTTCAGCGCGCTCTCCATGTTCATCGCTCCCACCATGAAGTGCTCCACCAGTTCGTCAAGCCACTCCTCACCGCAAATGACCTCGCCCTTCAGCGCCTTGGCCATCTCAACGACCGGCAACGAGCCTATCAAGGGATCCTCCCGTATAACCCCCAGGGTGTCAACGCCATTAGACTTGAGATACGGAGACACAACGTCTTTTATGTATCCCGGCTTGCCATGGGGCACCTTATTGAATATAACTCCGATAAGTTTCTCTCCGAGCACGCTGCGGGCATACATAAAGCCGTCCAGCGTCTCAAGTGGGTTTTCAAACTTGTCTACAAAGATTACCCTGGCGTCCACCTCGTTGATGAAATCCAACCCGGATATCCCCATCAGCGAACCGTTCGAGAGCTTCCCCAGCCCGTGGACCAGCATCACGTCCCTGTCCCCGGACAGTGCGGCAAACGTCTTGAGCACCTTGGCCCTCACTTCGGACGTCTTTACCTGTCCCTTCAGCGCCGACGTCAACAACTCCTCGGTCAGCACCACCGGGCAGATAGTGCCCATCTGAACTTCTTCGTCCAATACGCCTTTCAGGAAAACGGCGTCCTCGTCAACAATCGTATCGTTCACCCTGGCGGGCAGCGCACCCAGTGGCTTGAAAAAACCGACCTTAAAGCCGTCGGCCTTCATCTTGAGGCCGACACCCAGCCACACCAGGCTCTTACCCGAAAACTCCGTTACAGAACCTATCATTACCGGTATCATATCTTCTCCTTCAACCGGGCGTAGGCGTCATGGCAGCCCTTGCGTCGAGGGCGACCACGCCGCTGCCGTACGGCAGCATTACAAGCGGGTTTATGTCCAACTCGATTATCTCGGGGAAATCCATGACCAGCTGCGAGATGCGTTGGATGCCCTCGACGGCGGTGTCGATGTCGAGCGCACCTTCCCCTCTCACTCCTTTGAGCAGCGGGTATGACTTTATCTCTCTTACCATCTCCCAGGCGTCCGACCGGGTAACCGGGGCAACCCGGAACGAGACGTCCTTCAGCATCTCCACGTAGATACCGCCTATCCCGAACATTATAAGATGACCGAACTGCGCGTCATGGCTGACGCCCAGTATTACCTCACACCCGCCCTTTACCATCTCCTGCACGACTATGCCGTCAACGTTGATGCTCGGCATCTTGCGCCTCACCCCGTACATTATCGACTCAAACGCATTGCCTGCCGCGCCGGCGTCGGCCAGCCCAAGCCTTATCCCGCCGACGTCTGACTTGTGCAGTATCTCAGGCGACGCCACCTTCATAACAACAGGGTACCCGATCTCCTCGGCAGCCGTTACGGCAGAATCCCTGGTGGCGGCAAATTTACTCACCGGCACGCGAAATCCGTAAGCCGTGATAATCCCTCTCGCGTTGCGCTCGGCCAGCGTGAAATAACCCTTTTCCCTTGCCCTCTTCAATATAGTCTCCACCGCCCTGCGGTCTCCCTTGAAGGCCCTGGGCTCTTCCGGCACCTTCTCCATCCACAGCCTCTGCCTGTACATCATCTCCACCGCGTGCACCGCATTCTCCGGAAAGCGGAAATTGGGTATGCCGTACCGGGCCAGCACGTCCACGGCGGGTTTCATGGTCGGGCCGCCCAGGAATGAGGCCACCACCGTCTTCTCCTTGTACCTGCCAGCAAGCTCACCCACCACCCTCGCTATATCCTTCTCGTCTATCAGTGCGATAGGAGCGAGTATGGCAATCACGGAATCAACGTTGTCGTCCTTCAGGACCAGCTCAAGCGCCGTGCCGTAACGCTCTGGTCCCGTGTCGGCTATCGTGTCCACCGGGTTATATAGCCCGGCCATTGAAGGCAGGCTATTTCTCAGGCCGTCGATTGTCTCCTTCGAGAACGAGGCCATCTTGAGGCTGGAATGCTCCACCGCGTCAGAGCCCAGAATGCCCGGACCACCGGCGTTGGTAAACAGCGCGACGGACGGCCCGAGGGGTATGTCCCGCAGGCTGAACGCCTCGGCATAGACGAAGAGCTCCTGCAGGGTATGGGCCCTTAGCACGCCCGACTGGAGAAAGGCCGCGTTAATGGCGTTGTCGGAGCCGGCCAGACTCCCGGTGTGCGACGATACGGCCCTCGCCCCCGCCTCAGAACAGCCGGACTTTATCAGGATAACGGGCTTCTTTTTTGTGACGCGGGAGGCGACCTCCATAAAGGCCCGCCCGTCGTTTATGCCCTCGATGTAGCCCAGGATAACGTGCGTATCCGGGTCGTCTTCGAGGGCCTCCAACAACTCAACCTCGTTTATGTCCATGCTGTTGCCCATGCTGACGAACTTAGAGAACCCGATGTGCTCCGTCAGCGCCCAGTCGAGTATGGCGGCGCACACAGCGCCCGATTGTGAAAAGAACGCGATGTTGCCATACGGAGGGTTACCGGCGGAAAAGGTGGTGTTAAGTTTATGGTGCGCGTTTATAACGCCAAAACAGTTGGGGCCTATCGTCTTTATGTTGTACCCGCGTACCCGCTCAAGGAGCTTCTTCTCCAGCTCCGCCCCTTCGCTGCCGCTCTCCTTGAAGCCCGCAGTAATAATCACCGCCGAGTCTATGCCCTTCCGGGCGCATTCATCAACCACCTGAAGGACAAGGGCCGCTGGCACGACGATGACGGCAAGGTCTATGTCTATGTCGCCGTCCACCGCGTTGACGCTGGGATAGGCCTTGTAACCCAGGATGGAATCGGCCTTCGGGTTTATGGGAAAAATCTCC
>JAUVQR010000177.1 GCA_030598065.1 Planctomycetota bacterium
ATGGCTATGGGTGTTTGCCGTCACTTTGTAATGTATGCTCTTATAGCTTTGAAGACTGGGCCTCTGGGTGGGTCTTCAGGTCGAGTCCCATGCCTGACCTGACCTCCTTCATCGTCTCTTGGGCAATGTCTTTGCACCGCTTTGCCCCCCGCCTGAGTACGTCCTGCACGTAGCCGGGGTTTTCTTCCAGCTCCCTAACTCTTTCGCGTATCGGCGCGAGTTCCTGGACGATGTTGTCGGACAGGACTTTTTTACATTCCAGGCATCCGATGCCGGCCGTGCTGCAGCCGTCGGTCACCCATTCAATCTCCTTGTCCGAGGAGAAATATTTGTGGAGATGGTATATGTTACATATTCCGGGTGTGCCGGGATCCGTGCGCTTCTTTCTTGCCGGGTCGGTCACGGCGACCGAAAGTTTCTTCCATATCGCCTCCGGTGATTCGGTCAGGCCGATGTAGTTGTTCATGCTCTTACTCATCTTGTTCTTGGCGTCAAGCCCCATGACCCTCGGCGCGTCTGACAGCAGCTCCTTGGGTTCGGGGAATATGTTGCCGTATTGTCTGTTGAATTTTCGGACTATTTCGCGCGAGAGTTCCAGATGTTGCACCTGGTCCTCGCCCACCGGCACTACTTCCGCCTTGTATAGGAGTATGTCGGCCGCCTGCAGCACCGGATAGGTGAAGAGGCCGGCGTTTACGTTATCCCTGTGCTGACGTGACTTGTCCTTGAACTGCGTCATTCGCTCAAGGTGTCCTATGGGCGTGACGGTATTGAGTATCCACGCCAGCTCGGTGTGTTCCGGTACCTGAGACTGGACAAACAGCGTGCAGCGTTCGGGGTCAAGCCCCGCGGCTATGTCTACGGTCGCTACCTCCAGTATCTTCCGGTCCATCCCTTTCGGGTCGTGGTTTATGGTAATGGCGTGGTAGTCGACGATGGCAAAGATGCAGTCGTATTTATCGAGCAGTCTGGTCCAGTTCTTTATTGCCCCCAGGTAGTTGCCTATGTGTACCTCGCCCGTGGGTTGGATTCCGCTGAACAGTCTCTTTTTCATGGGGGAGATTTTACCTTTTTCTCCGGATTTTATCAAAGGAATAGGCCCTTTCAAGGGCTTTTGGGCCGTTAGTTTTTTGCCTGCCGTGGGTATTGGCACAGGTAGCGCTGCAACGGCTGGGCATTTCTCCCCTCTCCCTTCCCATAAAGAGAGGGGGGAGTAAAGCCGCATAGCGCGTCTTAACGCACCACAAGCCGGGGAGGGGGATGAGGTGCCGTGAATGCCTGTAATGCGCTCCGTATAAGGGCCTTGGTTTTGCGTTGACAGGGTTGTTGGCAGGGATATAATGTTTTTTGTAGTAGAGGTTTATGCATATTTTCTTTAAAGGGGGAGGTGTCGCTATGGCGGATATTATGAAGTGGCCGGAGGTGCCGGGCTTTGGCTCCCTACAGAGGGAAATGGATAAGTTTTTTGAGGATTTTTTCCGCAGAAGCGGACTGCAGGCGCGTTGGGGCCCCGCGGTGGACGTCGTGGAAAAGGCGGGCAGCGTAATCGTTAGGGCCGAACTGCCCGGCGTAGAGCCAAAGGATGTAGACATATCTGTCTCCGGTAACACGTTGACCATTAAGGGGGAGAAGAAGGAAGAAAAAGAAGAAAAGGGTAAGAGCTACTACAGGGTGGAGAGGTCGTACGGAAGTTTCTGCCGCACCATAAACCTCCCGGAAGGCGTGGTGGCCGATAAGGCGAAGGCCGACTACAAGGACGGTGTGCTGCAGATTACGCTTCCAAAGTCGGAAAAGCTCCGGGCGAAGAAAATCCCTATCAAGACGGACAAGGCCGGTTAGAAAAGAGGCGTGAAAGGCGAAGGCTGCTCTTAAGCGCCTTCGTGCTGAAGCGCCGTTATCTTAGACGTTATAGACTCTATATTTTCGAGGCCCTCTTTATACTCCGGTGTGTCTCCCGCTATCTTCTTCGCCTGTTCAAAGTCTTTGAGCGCCCCGGCGAGATTTCTTTCGTAGTAATTTGTCATGCCGGAATAAAACAGGTGAAGGAAGCGTATATTCTCGTCCGGGCTTATGGCCAGCGCCCTCTCCGTCATGTCTTTCGCCTTGTCGTTATACCCACTCTTACAGTAGCTCTTTGACGCCACAATAAGGCCCTCCAGCCTGCCGCCCTTGTACATGGAGGAGAGAACTCCGTCCATGCTGCCTCTGCCCAGGGCGTCTTCAACCAGTTCCTCTTCCTCAAGCAGAAACCTGACCAGCAGGCCGTTCTCGCTATAGCCGGACAGCAGGTCCTTCAACTGCTCCGAGATGTTTTCTATAAGCGTGTTAGTTTCATTTAGCTCCTCGGCAAGCCTCTTCCTGGCCCTGGAGAGTATATGGTTCACTTCTCTCAGAAACTTCTTCTCATGAGAGGTCTTTATTACCTTTTCTTTTAGCTTTGAGACCTTTGGCATGTAGACCTCAAGCTGGTAGCAGTTTTCTCTTACCAGCATGGCTTCGTGAAAGATTGAGCCTATTGCAAGGTCGAACAATATCTCCTGGTCCGTTGAGTGTTCATTGTTGCGGAACAGTAGCTGACAGTTCTTCTTCAGATTAAAGAGCATAGACTGCCCCTTATCGTCCACCAGTTCTTGTACGTCGTCGAATCTCAGACGGCCCTTCTGGTAGTCTGAAAAGAGCTTTCGGTAGAAAATAGCCGAACAGAGGAACTGTTTGACTATCTCCACCACCCTGCGGTTCCTATCCTTTTCAGCGACTATTGTCATGGCACTTACGGTAGAAAATTCTTTTGCGTGATGCCTAAGGTTACGGATGTTGAAGTCTTAGAGTATACTTTTACCGGGTTACCGGCAGTGTTGTCAATACCGGCAGCGTTGGACGAGAGACGTGCCCGGTTACACATAAGCTATTCATAGCGCAGGACCTCCACCGGGTCAAGCCTGGCCGCTTTCATGGCGGGGTACACGCTCGCCAGGACGCTGAGCGCTATAGCGATACCGGCGATTAGCCCTATGCCCCAGGGGCTTACCAACACGGGAATCTCGTTGAAATAGTATATCTCCGGAGGAAACGGCCTCCAACCCGTAATGCCGTAGAGGTACTGCTCAAACCAGTTTATCCTTAGGACTATGCCAATGCCCAGCCCGGCGCCTATGGCCGCCCCCATAATGCCGACTATGAAGCCGTTGAACAGGAAGATGCTCATTATGCCCGTCTGCGTGGCGCCGATGGCCTTAAGGATGCCGATGTCCTTGGCTACTACGAAGACTATCATCCTGAGTATCGCCGTGATGCAGAAGCCGGCGACAATTAGCAGGAAGAATAGTATTATGGCCATCACCCGCCTCTCCAGTTCCACCGCCCTTAGGAAGGTCTTTCTTGAGTCCTCCCATGTCTGAACGAAGTAAGTAGACCCCAGCATCGCCTGCAACTCGTCCCTTACCTCCGGGGCGTAACGGAAGTCGTCAAGGCCGACGCTCAGGCCCGTCACCGCGTTAGGGGTTCCGACCAGTTGCTGTGCCGCCTTGAGCGGGATGTACACATAGGTCTTGTCAAAGTCATACATACCGGAGCGGAACCTCCCCTCCACGATAAACGGTTTGACGCTTATCTTGTCCCAGCCCTTGACGGTGACCAGCACAATCTTCACCCCGTCGTCGACGAAGCTGTCCGGGTCTTCTACCGGGTCACCGGGGGCTATCCGCAGGCGTTCCACGCCCACGAACGCGCTGTAGATCCCGGCCTCTCCGTGAATCACGTTCAGGTCTTCCGGCCTGTCGTTAAAATCGCGCAGGTAGGAGCTAAGGTCGGAGACCTGCGCCTCCAGCTTGGGGTCTATCCCCCTGAAATACGCAAACTCCTTGGCGCCCCGCACACGCATCAGCGCCGGACCCTCGACGAACGGGGCGACGGCCTTTACGTGTTTGACCGCGCTTATCTTTTTCATTACTTCATCAAAGTCTTCAAAGCCGTAGATACCGCCCTTCAAGACCATAACGTGCGCCAGTGTCCCCCTGATTCGCAGCCTGAGTTCCCTGTCAAAGCCGCTCATCACCGAGAGCACCACTACATACGTCATGACGCTTACCGCCACGGCCGCAATGGCTA
>JAUVQR010000066.1 GCA_030598065.1 Planctomycetota bacterium
ATCTCCTCGGCCGTCTCCACGTCCACACAACGGTTAAGGGCGACAATAGAGCCAAAGGCGGATACGGTGTCGCCGCTGTAGGCCCTTCTAAATGCATCGGACAGTTTTTCCGCAATCCCCGCGCCGCAGGGGTTTGTGTGCTTTATCACCGCAGCCCCCGGCTTGGCAAACTCTTTTACCAGCTCAAGGGCCGCGTCCAGGTCAAGTATGTTGTTGAATGACAGTTCCTTTCCCCACAGTTGTTCCAGACGTGATACGCAAGGTTCCGTATCGACATCGACACCGGTCTCCGCATCCACATAAAAGGCCGCGCTCTGGTGAGGGTTTTCGCCGTACCGGAGGCCCTGTTTCTTGGTGAACACCGGGGAGAGTTCTTGCGGAAAGCCGTCTTTTGCCAGACCGGCAAGGAAGCCGTAAATCGCGCCGTCGTAATGGGCCGTCAGCTTAAACACCTGAGTAGCCAGTTCCATGGTCTTGGCCTCGGATATGCACCCGTTATTCGCCTCCATCTCTTCCAGAACCAGGGCGTACTGGCCGGGGTCAACCAGGACGGCCACATACCGGTGGTTCTTTGCCGCCGAACGTATCATAGAAGGGCCGCCGATATCTATCTTCTCCACGGCCTCCTCCATCGTCACGCCCTCCCTGGCAACCGTCGCTTCAAACGGGTACAGATTTACAACCACCATGTCAATCGGGAGAATGCCGTGCTCCTTCATCTGACTGACGTGCGTGCTGTTGTCCCTTAGCGCAAGCAGCCCGCCGTGGACCTTCGGGTGCAATGTCTTAACCCGCCCGTCCATCATCTCAGGAAAACCCGTGTAATCGGAGACCTCTATAACGCCAACCCCGTTTTCCTTTAGCAGCGTGGCCGTCCCGCCGGAAGATATAATCTCCACTCCGAGCCCGGCAAGCCCCTTTGCGAACCCTACCACTCCACTCTTGTCGTAAACACTAATCAAGGCCCTTTCTATCTTTGGCATAGGTTCCGTTTCTTTGGCAGGTTAACTTTAACGGTCAATGTCTCCGAGATTCGTCTGTCGATTATGTCGCAGTGTCGGTAAGTTCTCTTCCGGATACAACATGCAAGAACGGCGTAATACTAACACGACACTATAGTTATGTCAAATGCTTTAGCGCCGCGGACATCAAGAATCTCCTTGCCTTGACCAGGAGTTTTTGTTAGACTCGTGCCACTTATTTTCTTGAGTTTGTGGGATTAGCAAGAAGTTTGCTGCAGAGGAGGGCGCAGTATTTCCGCTGTAGCGCTGCGATGTCGGTGCTTCCTGCCGTATCTGTCACACCGAAGCGATAAAAAAGCTGAAAGGAGAAGTCGTACGCTATGAGTAAAAAGTACATTTATTTCTTCGGTAACGGCAAGGCGGAGGGTAACGCCGGAATGCGTGCCATACTGGGTGGAAAGGGCGCGAACCTGGCCGAGATGAGCAACCTTGGCCTGCCGGTCCCACCCGGCTTCACTATCGGCGCTGACGTTTGCAAGGCCTACTACGACAATAAAAATAAATACCCCGCTGGTCTGGCCGCTGAAATGGCAAAACACCTGGCAGCGCTGGAAGAAACCATACAGGCAGGCCTTGGAGACACGACCAACCCCCTGCTCGTATCCGTTCGCAGCGGTGCCGCCGCCTCCATGCCCGGTATGATGGATACCGTGCTCAACCTCGGCCTTAACAGCAAGACCCTCGCGGCGCTTGTCAGCAAGACCGGCAACGAGAGGTTCGCATGGGACGCCTACCGTCGCTTTATATCCATGTTCGGCGACGTGGTCATGGGTATACACCGCGACAAGTTTGAACACGAAATAGAAACGATAAAGAAAAAGGCCCGCGTAAAGAACGACACAGACCTCACCGTAAAACATCTTCAAGACCTGGTCGAAAGATTTAAACAAATATACAAAAAGGACACCGGCGAAGCCTTCGTTGAAGACCCGAAGGTGCAGATGCAGAAGGCGGTAAACGCCGTATTCGACTCCTGGAACAACCCGCGCGCAATTAAATACAGAGAGCTGTACAACATAAAGGGCCTCCTCGGCACCGCCGTAACCGTTCAGGCCATGGTATTCGGCAACATGGGCAACCATTCGGCCACCGGCGTGTGCTTCACCAGAAACCCTTCTACCGGTGAGAACAAATTCTACGGCGAGTTCCTTATCAACGCCCAGGGTGAAGACGTGGTGGCCGGAATCCGCACGCCGGAACCCATCAGTAACCTGAAAAAAGTAATGCCCCACCTCTACGACGAACTAATTCAGTACAAGAACCTCCTGGAAAAACGCTACAAGGACATGCAGGACATCGAGTTCACCATCCAGGAAGACAGGCTCTACATGCTGCAGACCCGCAACGGCAAGCGCACCGCGAAGGCGGCGCTGAAGATAGCAGCCGACCTAGTAAATGAGGGCGTGATAGACAAGAAGACGGCCATTATGCGGATAGACCCGGACCAACTGGACCAGATACTGCACCCGGTATTCGACCCCAAGGCCAAGAAGGTGGTAATAGCCTACGGGCTGCCCGCGTCGCCGGGCGCGGCCACCGGCAAGGTGGTATTCAGCGCGGAAGAGGCCGAAAAGCTTGCCGCGCGGGACGAAAAGGTAATTTTGGTAAGAAAGGAGACGTCGCCGGAGGACGTAGCGGGGATGCACGCCGCACAGGGCATTCTCACCAGCCGCGGAGGTATGACCTCTCACGCGGCCGTCGTGGCCAGGGGTATGGGCAGGTGCTGCATAGTGGGCGCAAGCGACGTGAACGTAGATTACAAGACGCAACGCTTCAGCGTAAACGGCAAGACGGTAAGGCATGGGGACTACATCTCGCTGGACGGCACTCTGGGCGAGGTTATGCGCGGTCAGGTGCCCACCATAGAGCCCAAACTCAGCGGTGAGTTTGATACGCTGATGGAGTGGGCGGACAAGTTCAGAAAGTTAGAAGTAAGGGCCAACGCCGACACGCCCAAAGACGCGGCCAAGGCAAGAAGCTTTGGCGCCCAGGGCATCGGCCTCTGCCGCACGGAGCACATGTTTTTCGGCGAGAACAGGATCGACTACGTAAGACAGGTGATCATGCTGGCCCCCGAGGTAAAGAACCTCAAGGCAACCATTGCCGCGCACGAGGCGGACCTCGAAAGGGCCGGCAAGGACCTGCGGATAGAGTTGAAGAAGGAAATCGCCGAGGCTAAAGAGGCCCTGAAATTCCCAAGAAAGATGTACCAACAGGCACTGAACAAACTCCTGCCCATGCAGCGGGGCGACTTCGAAAAGATGTTCAAGGTAATGAAAGGCCTGCCCGTAACCATCCGGCTTCTCGATCCGCCGCTGCACGAGTTCCTGCCGCACGACGACAAGACCCGGAGGGAAATGGCCCATAAGGTCGGCATGTCCCTGAGCGAGATCATCGCGGCCGGCACGCGTCTTGAAGAGCTCAACCCGATGCTGGGCCACCGTGGCTGCCGGCTCGGAATCACCTACCCGGACATCTACGACATGCAGGTGAGGGCCATCATCGAGGCCGCCTGCAACGTAAAGAAAAAGGGTATAGGGATATACCCGGAGATAATGATACCGCTCGCGTGTACAGCCGCGGAGGTAAAGTTACTCAAGGACAACCTGCACAGGATGGCCGGGGAAGTGATGAAAAAGAAGGGCGTCAAGGTCAAGTATCTGGTGGGTACAATGATAGAGCTGCCCAGGGCGGCCCTGATGGCCGACAAGATAGCCGAGCAGGCCGAGTTCTTCTCCTTCGGCACAAACGACCTGACGCAGATGACGTTCGGATTCAGCCGCGACGACGTGGCCAACTTCCTGCTGGATTACATAGAGCAGGGGATTTTGGAAAAAGACCCCTTCCAGTCGCTTGACCAGGACGGTGTAGGCCAGTTGGTAGAGATTGGGGTCAAGAAGGGCAGGAGCGTCAAGCCCAGGCTGAAGATAGGCATCTGCGGCGAGCACGGCGGCGACCCCGCATCTATCGAATTCTGCCACAAGGTAGGCATGAACTACGTAAGCTGCTCACCGTATAGAGTGCCCATCGCCCGCCTGACCGCCGCCAAGGCCAACATCCAGGGCGCGGAGGCTTCATCTACGGCGTAAGCCGCTAACCCCTCACAGCTCACCCCAAGCCGCAACGTGCGGACAATCAGAATGACATCGCTAGCGATTTGGGCAGGCACGGGGGCCTGCCCCTACATCCATAATCTGATTGAAACCGGAAACGTGTGCTATTCCCCGCCCAGCAGTCTCCTGCGCATCAGGCGGCGTTTGACGTAGGCGATGGAGCGGGGCGGGTCCAGCTCCTTGGGGCAGCACTGGCAGGCGAAGACGCTGTGGCACCTCCAGGCGCCGTAGGGGCCGTCGGCCTTGTCCAGACGCTGGTTGTGGGCCGCGTCACGGATGTCCCTGACAAATCGGTCTATTTTGAGCAGCGCCGCGGGGCCCAGATACTCATTGCTGCTCAGCGTGACCGGGCAGGCGGAGTAGCAGCTCGCGCACTGGATGCAGTCAATCACCACGTCAAGTTCCTCTCTGTCCTCCTGGCTCTGTATGCGTTCTTTCTCTGGCGGCGGCGAGCCGGGGATGAGATATGGCGTTACATGCTCGTACTTCTCCCAGAACTTGTCCATGTTGACGCACAGGTCCTTCTCCACCTCGACGTGGGCCAGCGGCCTTATCGTAACCTCCGGCGTCTTGAACAAGGCGACCTGCGTGTTGCAGGCAAGCCTGTGTCTCCCGTTTATGTGCATGGCGCACGAACCACATACCGCCGACCTGCACGATGACCTGAAGGCCAGAGAGCCGTCAAGGTTCTCCAATATATAATTCAGCCCGTCTAATACAGTAAGCCCGGTGCCGTCGTCGGGTACGGTAAACTTCTGGAAACAAGGTTTTCTGCCAGAATCAGGGTCGGTGCGCAGTATGTTGAACGTTACGTCGGCCATCTAATATCTTCTCTCTTCCGGTTCAAACGTCCCCAGCCGGACCTCACTGTATTGAAATTTTGCGCCGTCTTTCGAATGAAACGCCAGGGTGTGCTTGAGCCAATTGTCGTCGTCTCTCCTGGGGAAGTCGTTGCGGAAGTGCGAGCCCCTGCTCTCTTCCCTCGCAAGCGCGCCGGCGACAACGGCCTCGGCCACGTCAAGGCTGCCCTCAAGTTCAAGGACCATCTGCAGCGACAGGTTCCACCTCCTGCCGTTGTGAGCGGGCGAGACGTTCCGGAACCGTTCCCTGAGTCCTTTTATGGTCTCAAACGCCTCCGTCAACCGCCGCTTCTCACGGAAGACGCCCACCTTTGCTGTCATCACGTCCGCCATCTCCGTTTTAATGGCGGCAGCGGTGTCTTTACCGTCTTCCCTGGACAGCAACCCGTCTACCTTCTGTTGTACCCTCTTGAGCGCGTCGTCGTGCGCCTTGCCCGGCTTCCCGGTCAATCTCTGCCCCTGCACGTATTCAGCGGCCTTGCCGCCGGCAATCTTGCCGAATACCAGCGTATCCAGCAAAGAGTTTCCGCCCAGACGGTTTGCCCCGTGTACGCTGACGCACGCCACCTCACCGGCCGCGTACAGGCCCCTGATGCTGGTTTCACACCCGGTATTGCACTCAAGCCCACCCATCGTGTAGTGGTGTCCCGGCTGTACCGGAATGGGGTCTGTGATGGGGTCTACACCGCTAAATTCGAGGCAGATGTTCCTTATGCCATGCAGCCTGGCCAGTATCTTTTCCCGGCCCAGGTGCCGGACGTCAAGCTGTACGTATCCGCCGCTGCTCCCTCCGGCATCAAACCCCCTGCCGTCCAGAATCTCCCTGGTAATATTTCTGGCCACTATGTCCCTGGGGGCCATTTCCATGGCCTTTTCGGAGTCCGGATAGTTGGCCAGAAAACGCTCACCCTTGTTGTTCAACAGATACCCGCCTTCGCCCCTGGCGCCCTCGGTCACCAGTATGTTCTTTCCGAGGATGGTGGTGGGATGGAACTGCTCGAACTCCATGTCCTTGAGGGCTACTCCGGCCCAGTAGGGGACGGCCATCCCCATGCCGGTGTTTATGAGTGCGTTGGTGGTGTTTGCATAGATGCGGCCTGAGCCTCCTGTAGCAATTATCACCGCGCCGGCGCCGAACACCTCAAGCCTGCCGCTCTTCATCTCCATCGCAACGACGCCCTTGCACCGGTCGTCTTCAATCACCAGGGACAGCACCAGCCACTCCGGATAGATTACAAGGTCCTTGCGCTCGGCGGCCTGCTTGAACCTGATGGTCTGCTCGTAAACGGTGTTTAAGAGGGCATGGCCCGTGGTATCCGCCGCGTAGCACGTCCTTGGGAACCCGGCGCCGCCGAACGGCCTCTGCGATATCTTGCCCTCTTCCGTGCGGCTGAAGGGGCAGCCCCAGTGCTCCATCTCATAGACGCATGATGCGGCCGCCCTTGTCATCATTATGACGGCGTCCTGGTCGGCAAGGAAGTCGCTCCCCTTGACCGTGTCGTAGGCGTGCTTCTCCCAGTTGTCGTGTCCGCCCCTGGGATGGTTGCCCAGCGAGGCGTTTATGCCGCCCTGCGCCGCCACCGAGTGTGACCTGAGCGGGTGTACCTTGGACAGTATCCCTACTCTTGCGTTGCGCTGATTTGCGGCAAGCGCCGCCCGCAGCCCCGCAAGCCCACCCCCAATTACCAGTATTTCGTGATACGGCACAAGCGGCTCCGCCTAAAAGAATATTCCGTAGCTGTACACCGCTACCAGGATAAGTATACCGACTGAGCCCAGCATGAGGCCCCGTTGTATAGAACTCAGGTCGAACAGTTCTACCAGTGTTATCCTCAACCCGTTCAGGAGATGGATGAATACCGTCAGAAGCAGCGCGTACTCCATAGCGTGCCCCATCGGGTTGTTAAACTTGCCGACCGCCTTGTCGAACGCATCAGGCCCCTGGAAGACCGAGCTTAGCGTCCATATATGGAGTAGCAGGAAGATGACCAGCGCCGCGCCAGTAACCCTGTGCAGCGTGAAGCACAGCACTTCTGTGCTGGGATTTACCCTGATTTCATCGATTATTTGAAGAAATTTTTCCATTTGTCGTTAAGGATTAAAACCTACAAGAACAACAACGCCGGCGGCAACTACGAGAACTCCCGTAAGGTACAGCGCCACCTTGAACGTGGACTTGGTGGAGGGAGCGGTATTAAAATCCAGAAATATCGCCCAGACGCCGTTCAGCCCGTGGTAAACAAGGGCCGCCAGCAGGAGGACATAGAATGACGTCCAGCACGGAGAGACGATGCGCGCGACAACGTGGTCGTAGACCGGGGGGCCGCTGCCGTTATGCAGCGTAACGAAGTGAACGATAACGCCGGC
>JAUVQR010000162.1 GCA_030598065.1 Planctomycetota bacterium
GGCCGCCGATAAACTGAAGAATCTGAAGCTGTGACGTGCAAGCTAGCGTAGGGATAGTCCTTATCCCTGGAAAGGGCTAGTGGGTGCCGCAGGGTTTCAGCCTTGCGATGCAAATCTGTAGCTGCTCCATTTATGGGGCGTTGGTAGACAACGACCTTTATGGTCGTTGAGTCAACGAAATAAATTTCGTCGGCTACCAGATGAATCGAGCTGCTGCGAAAGGTTGTAGCGTCCGATCTCCGCATCGGACGAACAAAGAATAAACGTCGGGTACGGAGACCCGACGCTACAAAACCCGGTGCGTCGATATGCACCATGCATATTGCTATTGTCTAATCGTTATGGTAGGGGCACGTTGCAACGTGCCCCTACAACTTCAACGCCTCTTCTTGCCGAGCACCCTGACCCATCTGGCGGCGGCCTTTATCTCCTCCGGCGTGAGTTCTTTCCTCCAGCCGGGCATGTTCTTGGTGCCGTAGGTTATCGCCTTGATAATCCGTTCGTCCGTAACTGATACCTGCCAGAAGCGGCTCGAGAAAGTGGGCGTACCCAGTCTCTGTCCCCTCTTTGTTGGTTTGCCGAACTTGCCGTGGCACTTGGCGCAGTTGTTGTTATAGATTCTCCGGGCATCAACCTTTTTTTCCTCCGCGAAAAGGTCGATGGCACCGGATATGAACACGGCAAGTGCAATACTGCATAGAACAAATAGAACAAAGCGGTTACGGACTGTGTCTGTCATCTGCCTCTATTCGGTTATCGTAATCTCTTTTGTGGCCTCCCACTGCCCGTGCAGATTGCACCGTTCCATCACCCTCAGGGTTGACTTGTTATGTGCGCCGCCTTTTACAAGGGTTACCGTCGCCTCCGCCCTGGTGAATACCGGGGTGAGGTTCAGACAGGCGTTAAAGTTCTCACCGGAGTGTATGCATATCCACTGGATGTGATGCCCCTCTTCCATCACGTGGGGGATTTCACCTACTTTGATTTTTACCTGAAAAGGTTCTCCGGCCTTCACGGTGTCCGGACACTCAATGACAGGGGTGTGCTTCTTCTCGGCCTCCGTCATATTTGAAGGGTCGGCCGGTCTGTTAGTGCCGCAAAACGGTCCTTTATCCACCATCTTATCCTCCTTAAATCTTTATCTATCTGCTGAGAGTTTAAGAGGTGATACACACCTCTTAAGATTCCTGATAATATAAAATTCTAGTTGATTTTGTATTTAGAAGTCAAACATAACGTCAGTGGTCGGTGTTTTGTTCGGTTACAGGCTTTGTCTCGGTGTCTATCCAGTCCAGGTAATCCTGAGAGCCGCAAAGCACGGGCAGGAACAGGACCTCCGGGACGGTGTAAGAGTGCAGTTCCTTTACCCTCTTTATCACCTCACCGGAAAGGCCGGTCTTCGTCTTCGCTATGATTAAGACCTCCTTCTCGTCGTTTATCTTGCCCTCCCAGTGAAATATGGACTGTATGGGAGAGACGATGTTGGCGCAGGCAAAGAGCCTTTCCTCCACCATGGTGCGTCCTATCTTCTGGGCCTCCTCTTGGGAGGATGCTGTTACCAGTACGACCGCGTGTTCCGGCATAATCTGGGTCTCCTTGAATCGTTAGCTGACTTTGGTTACTTTCTTGCCTGCGATGGCGTTCGCAATGTCGCCTGAGAATCTGGTCAGGACCGAGCCAAGCATGGCTAATATAAGGACATACAGGACGGTCAGCGCCTGCAAGTGGTGACTGAATCCGCACACGCCGGTGGTTGCCACGGCGGCGATTACGATGGAAAATTCGCCTCGCGGCAGCAGGCTGAGCCCCAGCCGTATCTGGGCCCTCCTGTTCAACTCGTAGGCCCGGCCCGCGAAGACCCCGGTGAGCAGCTTGAACGGTATGGATATTCCCACCAGCAGCAGTGCCCACCAGAACACCGCTCCCAGGGCGGAGTAGTTGGTGATTATACCGAACGACACAAAGAAGATGGCCACGGTGATATATTGAAGAGGCGCAATGAGTTCCAGGGTCCGCGACTTCTGCCGCGTCTCCGCTATCACCATCCCGGCAAAGAACGCGCCTATGGCCTCCGAGAGTCCCAGCAATCTGGCCGCCGATGCCGTAAGCAGTATTATGGAGAACATGAGCAGGACAAACAACTCGGTAGACTCCACGTCCAGTATCTTTCCAAGCTGTTTTCTGAACACCTTGCCCACAAGCATAAGGCCGAGGCAAAACCCAAGGGCCTTAAGCACTGCAAGACTGACAGGGGCGAACTGCAGGCTGCCCGCCGTGATTATACCTGATAGGACGGCCAGGTATATGGCGATGAAGATGTCCTCAAACACCAGTATGCCCAGTAGGCACTCGGTCTCCGGATACACCGACCTCTTGAGGTCTACGATGTTTTTGCATATTATGGCGGAACTGCTTATGTATACGATGCCGGAGAGAAGGAGGGATGATATGATGTCCCATCCGAGCGCGAGGCCCACTATAAACCCTACGGGCAGGTTAAGCGCCAGGTCGTAAATCCCCGCCCTGAACAGCTTCTGTCCGTTTCTTAGAAGCCCTCCGAAAGAGAATTCCAGCCCTATCAGGAAGAGAAGGAGTATTATCCCGATTTCCGACAAGAATTCCGTTACCACGGTTTTCTGGATAAACTGGCCTACGAAAAGACCCGTCAGTATATAGAGCGGGATTAGTGAGAAACTGAGCTTTTTAGCGAGCAGGCCGCTGAAGAAGAGGACAAAACATATGACCCCTATCTCGGTGATTGTGGTGTGGACTTCCATCCGGGTTAGTCCTTGGACTCTTCCGGTGGCTGCTCATCGGGCGCTTCAGAGGTCTCAACGTTGGGATTCTCGACCATGGATAGAAACGCCTTTATCTTCTCGTTTCTACCGACTACTATTATGGTGTCTCCCCGGTGCATTATATGTTTAGCCAGCGGGTTCGGGATGACCTTGCCCTTCCTCAGGATGGAGATTATTGATACCCCCGTCTTTCTCCTTACCGCCAGTTCCCCGATGGTCTTGTCTTCCAGCACGGAGCCGGGTTCCACCTTGACCCATTCCATAGTCATGTCCTTCAGCAGGAGTTCGGTGGTCGGCTCCTGCACGGGCTGGAAGTACGACCCCGCCAGTATAGAACCCACAGTCCGGGCCTCATCCTCGGTAAACGTCGTCTCTGAGATGGGTATCTCCTTGTCCTCGGTAAAACGATACAACTCCCTTTCACCGTTAAGTCGCACGACGACAACCACGGTCTCTCCCGACTCGGCCTCTATCGTAAATTTCTTGCCTATTGCCGGGAGGTCAGTCTCTTTTACCTCAACCATTTTCCTCCCCCTTTAACGTACGTATTTCCCTGGTAAGTTCCAAAAATCCTTCCAGATCCAAGGCCTCTCCTCTTATACAAGGGTCTATGCCGAGTCTCTTGAGGACGTCCTGCAGGGCCTTCTTATTAGCGTCGGCCCCTGCCCCGTCTGAAAACCCCTTCAGCCTGAGAAGGCCGTTGAGGAGCGTCTTCCGCCTCGATTGAAACGTCGTCCTCACGATGGTGCTGAACAGCTCATAGTCAGGCATAAGCCCGCGCGCCTTCTCTTTGTCCACTTCCAGTCTCACTATAGCAGATTCAACCTGTGGCTGCGGCCAGAAAACTGAGGGTGGGAGGGTCCGTATTACCTGCGTCACGCAAAATAGCCGGGCAATGATAGAAAGCACGCCATAGTCCTTTGTACTGGGCCCCGCCGTCAGCCTGTCAACAATCTCCTTCTGCAGCGTCAGGACCATCAGCTCCACCGGCAACTCGCTCTCAAGGAGGGCGATAATAAACGGGGTGCTTATGGAATACGGTAGATTGGACACCACCTTCAGCACGGCTCCCTTATCGGCCCTGAGCCACTCCTTGAGAATTCCCACCACTCGCGGGTCTATCGACGTCTTGGAGCTGAGGATGTCCATGTTGACCGGATGGATGTTGTCGCGTGATGACAGGGCGTAGCGTGACAGGTTGAACAAATCCCGGTCTATCTCCACGCTCAAGACCCTGCCTGCCCTCTCCCCAAGCAGCTCTGCCAGAGAACCTGTGCCCGTGCCTACCTCCAGCACGATGTCACGGTCGCAAACGGCCGCGGCATCCACTATGGAGAGGAGGACGTTCTTGTCTACAAGAAAGTTTTGCCCCAGTCTCTTCTTCGGGAACAATTTCCTGCTTCGAAAAAAAACCTTCATGGCCGAGACTGTGTAAGGCACGGTGCTCATGGTATCGCCGATATGGACTTAGTTATAGACTTGGACCTGTGTGTCACTGTCGACAAGCCCTTTCCACCCGGTGTGGAGGTTGTCTAGA
>JAUVQR010000184.1 GCA_030598065.1 Planctomycetota bacterium
TCTGGTCCTTGAGGGAAGGCGGGCTGGCGCTGGCCACGGCCATCTCCGCCATGGTACAGACGATGGTTCTTTTTGTAATTCTGAGGAGAAGGCTGGGCATAGTGGGTTTTTGGACGGATATATCGGGATCCCTCGTAAAGACGATACTGGCCTCTGTGGTGATGGCGCTTGCGTGTATGGCGACGTTGAACATATTTCCCGAACAACACGGGGAACTCTTATTGAGGGCGGCGAGGCTTTTTGTGCCGCTGCCAGTTGCCGTGGCGACCTTTTTGGTCACGGCCTACGTGCTGAGGTCGGAGGAGCTTCTGTACCTATACGACGAATTGGTAAGAAAGGTCAGGACCTGATGCTGATTTTACGATACAACGCGTCGGAACGATTTCTTTGCCGCGACGCGGGTCTTGACAGTAACAGGGTTTTGAAAGGAGGCATTCATTCATGGAAATGGATTGGAAGATTCTCATAACCACCTTTGGCGCCATCTTCGCCGCAGAGTTTGGCGACAAGACTCAGCTGGCGACCATATTTCTGGCCACTCAGACCGATAAGCCGCTGACGGTCTTTGTGGGCGCGACACTGGCCCTGGCCGCGGTGACGCTGATAGGCGTGACCCTGGGCGCCGAGATAGCTCAGGCCATACCCATGAAATATCTCCGCAACGGAGCGGCCGTCGCATTTATAGGTCTGGGGATGCTGATACTGCTTGGCAAGCTGTAGATTTCTCAGACCAACACCATATTGTCCCTGTGTACGACTTCGTCGTAGGGTTTTGTGCCCAGTGTCTTTTTTATCGCGGCGCTTGACTGTCCCTTTATTTTCATAAGTTCTGTTGATGAATAATTCGTCAGACCCCTGGCAAACTCTGCTTTATCGCTCATGGCGCATATAGAGACCACGTCTCCCCTGTCAAAACCCCCGTCCACGTCGGTTATGCCTGAGGCCAGCAGGCTCTTGCCCCTCCTGGCGAGGGCGGCGAATGCGCCGTCGTCGACGTAAACCCTGCCCTTCGGCCTCAACGCGAAGCCTATCCATCGTTTGCGGCTCTTGAGCTTCTTCCGCGCGGGGAGGAACAGCGTGCCCAGTTCCTCACCGTCCATAATCTTTGACAGGATGCCGGGCGTCCTGCCGTTCGCTATGATAACCGCCTCACCCGAATTGGTCGCCATGTGCGCCGCCTTCAACTTACTCTCCATTCCACCCATACCCAGGTGCGTCTTTGACCCCGACGCAAGACTCTTCGTCTCGGCGGTAATCTCCTTCACCAACGATACCAGTCCGGCGCCCTCGTCCGGCCTCTCATAGAGTCCGTCCACGGAGGAAAGCATCACCAGCAGTTCCGCCCTGAGCAGGTTCGTTACCACGACAGAGAGCACATCGTTGTCGCTAAAGCTGATTTCATCCACCGATACGGTGTCGTTTTCGTTAATCACGGGGATTACCCCCAGGTGGAACAGGGCGTTAATGGTGTTACAGGTGTTCAGGTAACGGTTGCGGTCCTCCAGGTCTTCCCTTGTGAGCAGTACCTGAGCCGCGTGAAGGCTCTCCTGCTTGAAGCACTCGTCGTAGGCCCCGATCAATTTGCTTTGACCCACTGCCGCCGTCGCCTGTATCTCAGGCAGAGTGGCCGGCCTCTTGCGCATGCCAAGTTCACCCATCCCCGCGCCCACGGAACCGGAACTTACTATGACCACCTCGTAGCCGCGTCTCTTCAGGCCTACTACCTGACGTGAGATACTTGCCACCTGGCTCATGTCCAGAAGCCCATCCTTGGTGGTGATTACCCCCGTGCCGACCTTTACTACAAGCCTCTTAACTCCCGATACAATGGTTTTTCTGTATTTTTCTTCCATAAAATTTTTCTGCCAAGCCTATTGACATTTAACAGCCGTGTGCTATTATTTGCACGCATACACCTGAACTAAGCGGTGTGCGGTGAACGGCAGCTAGATTAGTCTAATTATAGTACAGAGTTTTATAAACTCAACCGTCCTTCCCAAAGGAGAATGAAATGGCCAAGGATATCCTGGTAGTAGGAAGTAAGATGAAAGACCACATAAAGGGTAAAGGGTGCATGACGTCCGGAGAACTTATTTCTGCGCTAAGTTGCAAGATAGAATGCATTTTGGACAAGGCTATCGAAAGAGCGAAGGCCAACGGGCGGAAGACGGTCAACCCGCACGACCTATAGTCTCGATTTACTATTTGCTGCCCGCATGGTCTCGAATAAACCTTATGCGCAACGTAAGTCGCGCATAAGTAGGTGTATGCCGTAGGGAGCTCAGCCTGCCTTTAGTTTCTCGGCGAGGAGATTGTTTACAACCTTGGGATTTGCCTTGCCCTTGGATTGGCGCATTATTTGACCGACGAGAAAGCCTAACGACGCCTTTTTGCCCTTATGATAGTCGCTGACTGCCGCCGGGTTTTCACCCAAGACCTTTAAGACAAGCTGTTCAAGTTCTCCTTTGTCGCTTATCTGGAGGAGACCTTTTTCCTTTACCAGCTCGGCGGCGTCCCTGCCCGTGTCAACCATGCGCACGAATACCTCACGGGCGACAGGCAGGCTTATAACCCCGTCCTCGGCCATCTTCACCAGTGAGACCAGCCCCTCGGGCCGTACGCCAAAATCCTTTATGCCGGTCTTCCGTTCCTTGAGCTCTCTGAGAACGTCGTTGGTTATCCAGTTGCACAGGGACTTAGGCGATGAAAGAAGTGCGGTGCAATCCTCAAAATAATCGGCCACGGCCTTCTCCTCCGTTAGGACGCCCGCGTCATAATCCGAAAGGGAATATTCTTCCACAAAGCGGTTCCTTCTGACCAAAGGGAGTTCCGGCAGCGTGGACCTCAGCTCGTCGAGCCAGCTTTCTTCGATTACCATCGGCGCGAGGTCCGGCTCCGGGAAGTACCTGTAGTCCTGCGCTTCTTCCTTGCTGCGCATCCTCGCCGTATACCCCCCTGCCTCGTCCCATAGCCTGGTCTCCATGTCCACCTCTTTCCCTGACTCAAGGACCTCCGTCTGGCGGCCGATTTCGTATTCAAGGGCCTTCAGCACCGACTTCATGGAGTTAAGGTTCTTCATCTCCACCCGGTTTCCCAACCTCTCCCGGCCTGCCGGCCTGAGTGATATCGATGCCTCAAACCGGAGAGAGCCTTCCTGCATCTTACAGTCGGACACCTCGTTGTATAGAAGGATGTTCCGTAGGGCAAGCATAAACTGCTCCACCTCTTCCAGGGTGCGCATGTCGGGGTTGGTGACTATCTCAAGCAGCGGCACACCCGCGCGGTTAAAATCTACAAGGCTGTAATCTGCCTCTGAGTCTTCCGGGTGAATAAGCTTGCCGGCCTCCTCTTCAAGGTGCACGTTGTTAATCGTTATCCTCTTTGTCTCGCCGTCCGTTTTTATGTCCACATACCCGTCCACTCCCAGGTTGAGATGGTTCTGTGATATCTGGTAGTTCTTAGGCAGGTCCGGGTAGTAATAGTTCTTCCGGTCAAACGTGCTGAACAGGTTTGTCTTGCAGCCAAGCGCCAGTAAGGCCGTCAGGCTGTATTCAAGGGCCTTTTTGTTGAGCACGGGGAGGACGCCGGGCATACCGAGGCACACGGGGCAGACCTGCGTGTTGGGGGGCGTTCCGAAGGCGGTGGAACATCCGCACCACAGCTTAGACGCCGTCGCCAGTTCGGTGTGCGTCTCAAGGCCTATGACTATCTCATATTTCATAAACTAAAACCGTCCGTCCTTCAGTTTATTGGAGATGGTCTCTATGTGTTCGTAGCGCAGGGTTGTTTGTTTCAGGGCCTTGATTGTTTCCTCAATATCGTAATCTACTTTTTTAAATTCGACATCGCCGTCATTCCAGACGACGTAGGACGCCTTAGGGCTGTAGCCGCTGGGGAAACCCACACTGCCGGGATTAATGATAACCGTATTGTTCA
>JAUVQR010000055.1 GCA_030598065.1 Planctomycetota bacterium
GGATAGGTCTCGTGGGCGACCAGTTTTACCTGTGTGTCCAGGTAATTTCCCGTGATTTCCACCAGGCAGGCGGAGACACCGTCCGTTGACGTCCCGGACATAAGGCCTATCACATTACGTCTGGTACTTACTCTGGTATCTTGTCCTTCTCCCGGCTTTTTTGTCATAGGTTTTTTTGTTGGGACAGCGACCAATAGAGATAGAAGAGCTTATTGCCAATCTGCCGGAAAATGTCAACAAATTTCATGAGACCTCTGAAAAATGTGCAAAGCTGTCATTGCGAGGAGTGGGAGCGACGAAGCAATCTCCTAAGTGATTTCGCCAGAGAACATGAGATTGCTTCGCTTCGCTCGCAACGACAATAGTGAATGTTACTTTACATTTTGTAAAGGTTTCTTTATATGATTAACATCGCGTCTCCATAGCTGTAAAACCTGTATCCCTTACCGACGGCCTCCGCGTATGCATCCAGAATCTGGGAGCGCCCCGCGAAGGCGGCCACAAGCACCAGCAGTGTGGTCTTGGGGAGATGAAAATTTGTCAGGAGGCCATCCACCACCTTGAATCTGTACGGCGGATGGATGAACAGCTCGGTGGTACCCTTTGACGCCCTGACCTTGCCTCCTTCTCTTGCCAGTGTTTCAAGGACACGGCAGCATGTCGAGCCTGCCGCGAACACCCTGCCGCCCCGCTCGCGCACCATGTCTAGCCTGCGGGCGGCGCCTGTGTCTAACTCGTAGTGCTCCTTTTCCATCCTGTGGCGCGTTATGTCGGATGACCTGATTGGCGTGAACGTACCCAGGCCAACGTGAAGGGTGACATAAATAATCTCTACCCCTTTCCGTTCGAGCGTTTTTAACAGTGGCGTCGTAAAGTGGAGCCCCGCCGTGGGCGCAGCGATTGAGCCGGGCCTCAAGGCAAAGACGGACTGGTATCGTTCTATGTCTTCTTTCAGGAAAGGGCCATCATCAGTATCAGTGGCGGGGCGTTTTATATACGGGGGAAGGGGCATCCTGCCGAACTGATTCATCAGTTTCCGTGCCCCGTTATCAGATCCAAAGTCCATTACCCACTCCCTGGACGACAACCTGTCCGACAGGGTTCCCGTGACTGCGCCTCCGCCGAACGTAACCTCCTCCCCGATGCGGGGGTTCCCTCTTGTCTCCAGAAGCACCCTCCACCTTCCGTTACCCAGGCTGTTTACCAGCAATATCTTCACGCTGCCGCCGGTGGTTCTTCTGCCGGTTAGCCTGGCCGGTATGACTTGAGAGTTGTTCAATACCAGGGCGTCACCCCACTTCAGGTAGCGTACTATATCTGAAAAACGCCGGTGCTCACGCCTTCCCGTGACGCGGTTAAGTACCATTAGCCTCGAGCTGTCCCTATTGGGAAGCGGGTGCTGGGCTACAAGTTTCTTGTACATGGGGTAGTCGTAGAGTACGGCGAGTCGTTCATCGTTGGCGTTCATAATATGCCCTATTGTATTACTTTGTCCCGAAAGAAACAAATTACGTGAAAATTTTTCCTGAGAATTTTATTGAAAATAGTACCATATATTGTATATTGCGCCACAATTGGACAAGATATGAATGTTATGTAAAAAAATACAAAGAAAGTACTTGCTTATCTTGAAAAGACTAATAAACTTCTGGTGGTTGAAAGTGGTAGAGAGTGGGGAAGGGTCCCATAATAAACAAATATGTTTAGCGGCAACTATAAACACGTGGTTGATGAAAAGAATCGGCTGGCCATCTCGTCGGCACTCAGGGAGTGCGTTTCGGTCAAGAGGGACGGCAAGGGCTTCTATCTCACTCGCGGGCTGGAGGGTTGTTTATTCATGTTCCCTCCCAGGCTCTGGGACGACTTTGTGACAAACAACGTAAAGAAACTTCCTTTCACCAGTGCAAGACGCAACTTTGAGCGGGCCTTCGTCGCTCACGCATTCAAGATATCATGTGATCCTCAAGGGAGAGTGGTAATCCCACAAGCCCTTAAAGAATATGCCGGTATCGGTAGGGATGTGATGTTGATTGGCACTCTGGACAGAATAGAGATATGGGACTATGCCAAGTGGAAGTCTATGGACGAAGATAATACTAAGAACTTGGATAAACTAGCGGAAGAACTATACAAGGGTATTCAGTAGGCGGGACCTATGGAGCCAGAGGTATCTCCGCATCGGCCAGTGATGTTGAAGGAGGTTCTCGAGTGGTTGGAGCCAAGACCTGGACAGGTAGTGCTGGATTGTACGATAGGCGTGGGGGGCCACGCCGCGGCTATCTTGAAGGAGTTAGGCCCGGACGGCCTTCTCCTTGGTATAGACAAGGATGAGGGGGCGTTAGAGATGGCAAATAGATTTCTGGCACCTTTCGTAAAAACAGGCAATGTCCGGCTTTTTCATACCGACTACCGGAACGCGAAGTCCGTTTTGGATGAAGCGGGTGTGGGTGACGGTATGGTAGACGGCATGCTTCTTGACCTGGGTGCTTCATCCCTTCAATTCGATTCTCCGGACCGGGGTTTTAGTTTCCAGTATGAGGGTCCATTGGATATGAGGATGGACCGTTCAGAAAAAGTGACCGCGATGAACCTTCTCAAGAGGTTGTCTGAGAAGGAGCTGGCGGACATTTTTTGGAGGTACGGCGAGGAGAGGTGGTCAAGAAGGATCGCCAGGTCCATAAAGCGGCAAGCTCCAATCGAGACCACCACCCAACTGGCAAATCTCGTTGCAAGAACGGTTCCCGGGAAAAGAGGCAGGATACATCCCGCCACAAGGGTGTTTCAGGCCCTTCGTATCGCCGTAAACAAGGAGCTTGAGAGCCTGGAGGCCTTTCTGGATTGCAGCTACAGGTTTCAAAGGTCCGGGGGCAGAACGGTGGCGATAAGTTTCCAATCCTTAGAGGACCGCATAGTCAAACACTCTTTTCTGGAAGGTTCCCGTGAAGGCGTCTACCGTATCCTTACCAGGAAACCCGTTCGTCCCTCCCAGGAGGAGGTTCAGGAGAACAGCCGTTCTAGAAGTGCAAAATTGCGGGCCGTTGAGAGGGTCTGAGTATGGCAATCGTACGTATTATGATTCTTTTAGGCGTTACGACCGGGATGGCAATGGTCGTGTTATGGCATGTAAGGCAGACTGTGATTGTTGGGTACAGGATAATAGAGTTAGATAAGAAGAGGGCCATTCTTGAGGAAAGGAACCGTGTGTTGGCCGGTCAGATAGGCACACTTAAGAGCCCCGGGCGGATATTGAAGAATCTTGACGACATGGACATCAAGCTGCTTCCTCCCGTCCCCCCTGTCGAGGCCAACAATAACGATAACGTAACAAAGGTAAGAAAAGTAAAAAAGACGACAAAGGTAACTGAAGCGACGAAGCCCAAAAGGGCGGCAAGGAGAGCAAGGACGATAAACATCGCTTATAAGTCGAAGGCCAGAAAAGTGAAGAAGCGCACGCGCCAACTCAACGGGCGAGAGGGGCGCTAGGTGTCCGGACCGTACGTGGTGGCTTACGATAAGAATGTAACGTGGAGGTTACCAGGGACCTGTTATGGACTATAAGAAATTTGCAGAGAGCGCAAGATTATTCGGTGTCTCGGCCACAGAGAAGCACTATGAGGACGCTGAAGCATTTATCGAAAAATTTGGTCCTGAGTTGGAAGAGGCGGCGACGGCATATATAAACAGTTCGCTGGCGCAATGCAGCGGGGCATTCTTGAAAGAGATAGCCTTAAGAGTCAATGAGGGCAGGAGTAACGGTATTGGTTATCTGGACGGCATACTGGCGTTTGCATTTATGTCTGGATTCCTTGCCGGTAAAGGTCATTTCAAGGAGATTGAGAAATACAAGATGGAGCAGCTTGTGAAGAGCGGTGACCTTTAGATGGCAAGGGTGGTTGCATCTTTGGAGGTAAAGGCTGGTTGTAGGATAATATAAGACCTGAATTTGTAGTTAGCTGTGAATGTCCGAGCATCCGGAAATAGAGCAGGAGGAGAAGCAGCAGTGCGACCCTACATATTCATAATAGCCCTTTTTGTTACATATCTTGTCTTAGCCTTGCAGCTCGGACGTATTCAGATTGTAGAGCACGACAAGTACCAGAAGCTTGCCGACAAGCAGCATTACAAGAGGGTGGAAACGCCCGCGCTCCGTGGGTCCATTCTGGACCGTAACGGGAAGATTCTCGCGCACTCCCTGAAGACCAACTCCGTATATGCCAACCCCAAGGCAATAGAAGACAAGGTACGCGTAGCCAATGAGCTCTCGGAGGCTTTGGGTCTTGAGGTCTCCAGGGTGCAAAAGGCGCTGGATAGAGATAAGAAGTTTGTATGGGTAAAGAGGGAAGTCAACAAGAGAGAAGTACAGGCGATTGAAGAGCGGAATATAGCGGGTGTCGGCATACTAGAAGAATGCAGGCGCTCGTACCCCAGTGGCACGCTGTTGAGCCATGTGATTGGTTTTGTAGACATCGACGAGAAGGGGCTTGAGGGCATCGAGTTTGTCTGCGACGGCAAGCTGTCCGGCGAACCGGGCCTGAAGGTGATAACCAGGGACGGGTTGCAGCGGCCCATCTTTGATGCAGGGAACCCCTATACATCTCCGGTGGACGGAGACAGCGTCGTGCTGACCGTTGACCTTGCCTTGCAGCATATCCTGGAAGAGGAGCTTGACAAGGCCTTTGAAGAGTGGAAGCCTGATTCCGCCACTGCCATTGCCATGGACCCCAGGACGGGCGAGATACTCGCGCTGTCTAATCGTCCCACGTTTGACCCCAACCACTTCACTGTCTCATCTGCAGACCAGAGGCGCAATAGGGCAATAACGGACAGTTATGAGCCGGGTTCCATTATAAAACCCCTTGTGGTCAGCGGCGTATTGCGGAGGAAGCTGGTCGGCCCGAAGGACATCATCTTCTGCAGCAACGGCATTTATAAGATTAGGGGAAGGACGTTGCGTGACGTCCATCCGTACGGAAACCTGACCGTAGAAGAAGTCCTTGTCCATTCAAGCAACATAGGCATGTCAAAATTGGCCGCTATGGACGGGATAGAGGGATTATACAAGAACCTCAAGCTGTTCGGCCTTGGCCGGCCGACAGGAGTAGGGCTCCCGGGGGAAGTAGGGGGTACGTTACGACACCACAAGAAGTGGACCAGCTATTCGGTGGCCTCAATTGCCATGGGCTATGAGCTTTCCGTGACGCCTTTACAGATGATTACCGCCTATTGTGCCCTTGCCAACGACGGGGTGTTGTTGAAACCGAGGATAGTGGCGGCCATCACCGACAATGAAGGCGGCATGACGAAGAAGCGCTTTGGAACGGAGGTCTGCAACCGGGTGCTTAGCAGTGAGCTGGCTTCCGGCATAATAACCCCTGTACTCGCACGGGTTGTCGCAGAAGGCACTGGCAGAAGGGCCAAACTTGACGGTTATACCGTGGCCGGGAAGACAGGGACCTCCAAGAAGATCAACCCCAATGGGAAGGGCTATGGGGGCGCGGGCTACATAAGCTCCTTTATCGCCTATGCGCCTGCCGATGATCCTAAGTTATGCGTCCTGGTAATGGTGAACGAGCCTCATGGGCGCGCATACTATGGCGGTACGGTTGCGGCCCCGGTGGTGAAAGAGATACTTAGAAGGTCACTTAACTATATGGAGCGTGTTGCCCTCTTGGCCGGGGGTTCTGGGTCATTAGAAGAGGTTATTTGACACTTTAGCGGAGAGAGCGGTATTTATGAAACTTTCCAGGCTTAGTAGATGTCTTGAAGGGTCGAGTTATTTTGGCCCTCGTGGCGCTGATGCTGATGCTGATATTGATGAGGAAATAACCGGCATTGCCTGCGATTCAAGGAAGGTGTCGCGCGGGAATTTGTTTGTAGCCGTTCCCGGTACCCGTGTCGACGGACACCATTTCGTTTACGAGGCATTGGGACGTGGGGCCGCGGCCGTGGTGACGGAGAAGGGGATAACGTTGCCGGAAGGCGTACCTCACATAGTAGTTCCTTCCTCGGCGAATGCCGTTGCCGACCTTGCGTCCTACTTTTACGGAGAACCGTCCAAGAAGCTTTCCATCATAGGCGTAACGGGGACCAACGGCAAGACAACTACTGCCTACCTCCTCTCTTCCGTGCTCAGGGCCGCAAACAAGAAGGTCGGTCTGATAGGCACAATTAATTACCAGGTCGGAGATGAGTTGATAAACTCCACCCAGACTACGCCGAACCCGGTTGAGCTGCACCGGCTCTTCCGTGAGATGGTTGACCTGGGAACTACACACGTGGTCATGGAGGTGTCCTCCCATGCCCTCGACCAGCGCAGAACACACGGGATAGAGTTTAGCGGGGCCGTGTTTACCAACCTGACCACCGACCACCTGGACTACCATCGCGACCTGTCCTGTTACAGAGAGGCGAAGGCCGAGCTGTTCAAGAACCTTCCGGTAGGGGCCTTTGCCGTGCTGAACCGGGATGACTACGCAAGCATGTACTTCAGCCTGCAGTCCCACGCCAGGACGTTTTGGTACGGACTGGGCAACGGGTCGGGAATAAGGGTGGAGTTGAGGAATGCCGACCTGTCGGGGATGGACATAACTCTTTCCACCGGGCAGGAGGAGGTGGTGTGCAGGACGAGTTTTATCGGCCGTCACAATATTAGTAATATCCTTGTGGCCTCCACGGCGGCGCTCGCGATGGAGGTGAGTCTTGGTGAAGTAAAGAAGGGAATAGAATCATTGCGCATGGTTCCGGGCAGGCTTGAGAGAGTGGCGGACACGGGCGGGTATACCGTGTTTGTTGACTATGCCCATACGCCTGACGCCCTGGAGGCGACCCTGCTTGCGCTCAGGCCGCTGGTAGGTAACAGGCTCCTGCTGGTATTTGGTTGTGGTGGAGACAGGGACAAGGGCAAGAGGCCCCTTATGGGACGGATTGGTGAGAAGCACTCGGATTGCCTATGTATTACCAGCGACAACCCGCGGACGGAACGGCCCCTGGACATAATCAGGGACATAGAAGAGGGTATGTCCGGCAGCGCTTACCTGGTAGAGCCGGACAGGGAATACGCCATACAGGGCGCTATCAATGAGGCCCGGGATGGAGACGTGGTTCTCATAGCCGGTAAGGGCCATGAAACGACGCAGGTCTTTTCTGACAGGGTAATCTACTTTGACGACCGGGAGACGGTACTGGAGGCGCTTGCGAAGGCTAATTACGGCGATGGGGCCAGCCGCGGCGCCGAGGGCCGACCGGAGCATAAAGAACTTGAAGCGGAAGAGTTAGCTACCGATATGACCGTGATGAAGATCGGAGGAACATTTTGACATGATACTACAGTGTCAGGGATGCAGTAAGGTCAAGAAGTTTGGGAGTTGGATAGATGTTCCGGAGGTGCTCGGTGAAATAATAAAAGACGTTAAGGTTATCAGAATGCTTTGTCCGGGCTGTCAGGACGACGGCCCGTCTATGCCGTCTTCAGACAATCTGATATTGAAGCAAGCGGAGCTGGGCATGGTTAACACGGTATTGCCCGGATAGTCGAGGCCACTTAGAAGGAGGAGAGACAGATGGAAGCCCTGTGGGGTTGTGAGGTATTGGGCACGGTTAAGGGAAAACACCTTGGAGGCAGAAAGGACGACCTCCTGCAGGGCGTTTCCATTGATACTCGCAGTATCAAACCCGGTGAGCTGTTTGTCGCCATCAAGGGGAATCGTTTCGACGGTCATGACTTTTTGGACGAGGCGTTGGAGCGCGGGGCCAAGGGAATACTCATTTCAAAAAAATACAAGGGAAGCCTGCCGGATGACGTGCTGGCAATAAAGGTAAGGAACACGACAAAGGCC
>JAUVQR010000012.1 GCA_030598065.1 Planctomycetota bacterium
GCTCGACGTTATCCGTAAACCCATGGCGCTTTGTTACGTCTTTCACAGAGCGCACCGTGTCGTACGGGATTGATTTGAGCATAAGGAGCCTGAAGTTATCCGTTCCGCCGAGCCGCTCAACCTTTGCTACCCTGAAGGGACTTCCTTCATCCTCCAGCGCGTCAACAAAAGAAATATCCTCCAGGGAGAATTCATACCCCTGAAGGACCTTTTCTATCTCGTCTCTATAAGATTCTGTATTAATAGCGTCCATAAGATTCGCAACCTAGATTCAAAGGAACAGATACAACGGTTACGTCAAGGCCCGTAACGGGGCCATGCGGCGCACGACCCGTTTTACGAAGTATCCCCCGACTATTTAGGATGACGCTGCCCGGTCAACCGTAACGTGACCGCCGGTAAACACCGGGAAAACGCCCCCTGCCTTATCCCTGGGTTGACGGCGTGTTTTACGCCGTCGGTGAACGTCAGGCGGTTAAAGTCACGGTCAATCACTAATCTATCGTCGCGCCGCCTTTCTTGAGCAGCTCTCTATTCTCCGGCGAGAGACCTATCACGCCCGTAACCTTTGCGCCCTGTACCTTGGCATTGCGGAAGTTGGCGTATGTCAGGTCGGTACCGGTCATATCGGCCAGTTCCAGATTGGCGCTGCCCAGGTCTGCCAGATAAAGGTTTGCGCCGCGCAAATTTACACCCTTCAGGTCGGCACCGTCAAGGTTGGCGCCGAACATGTTGGCATTACTGAGGTTGCCATTCCCGCCCATGTTTATGTTACTCATATTGGCGGCAATAAGGATGGCGCCGCTCAGGTTGGCGCCCACCAGCCTGGAACCGCTCAGGTTGGCGTGGTACAGACTGGCGTCGCTGAAGTCGGCGCCGCTCAGGTCCCTATTACTCAGATCGGCATCGTAAAGGTTACAGTGCCGGCATACTTTGGTGGTTTCCGCCCTTTTCAGGTCTTCCTCAGAGTACCCGTAAACCGGGCGTGTCTGCGGCAGCAAGGCCATGGCAACGAATACAACCGAAACGGCAAGGGCAGTGGCTAACAATGACCTGTTGATATACCCCATTCCCAACACCCTCCTCTCTCTTGGTTAGGACTATACGCTTCTTGACCTTTGACGTGGTTTGCTAACTGCGCAAGTATCTAAAAAGATCTCTCAAAGCATATACCTCTAAAATCTGGAAGAGCCCACACCGACGTTTATATCCTTCCGTCCTTATCCGCTGAACCACCGGCAAGACATAAGCTTTCCCAGCCACATTACATAGCATAATCCACGTCTGTAAACAATACAGTTTCCTGTCCGGCCGTTAAACTGAACCGTATGGGGCTTAAGGCGTTCGCAAGAACGAGATTATATAAACTCGCTTGATGCTGGGCCTAAAACCCGTTAGTTTCATAATATAATGGTGGGAAGGGCGGGTGTGGAGCCATCCCGCGGCGGTATACCTTACAGACACGTACTTAATGGGAACTGGAAGAGAGTGGATGCGGCCCTGGAACACGTCTTTAACCTGAAATTCCTGTTTGAGGTTGCAGTTGGTCTGGCTATAGGCGTATTTGCCGGAGTTGCGGGTATGCCGCTGGGCGCGTTGAGACTGCCTGCGTTATATTTGATCATACCCACCCCTCAGATAGCGGCGGGTACAAATCTTGGCATTGACACACTGACGGCGACCACGGCGGCCTATAGATACTGGCGGTCACACTTGATTGAGGGCACCGTGTTTATCTTCATGGGGGGTTTTTCTTGCATAGGCTCTTTTCTGGGCGGTTATCTGAGCAGTTTCGCACCGTATAAAGGGCTTCTTATCTTTATCGGGCTGGCGTACTTCTTGGTGGGGCTTGACATGTTTTTCAGGGCCGCAGCAGCAAAGTCCGCTACAGAGACGTCAGGCAACCAAAAACCGGGTGAGGACATATCGGCAGGGGAGCACAAGGGCGAGTCCGGGAGACCGGCTATTGGACTGAGGAATACGGTGGCGGCGGCCCTGTGGGGGTTTGTGCTTGGTTTTATCGGCGGAATGGTAGGTATACTGATGGGCAGCCTAAGGGTGCCCACCATGATAAAGGTGATAGGGCTAACACCCGCGGTAGCCGCCGGCACTAACATGTCCATAAGCTCGTTTATGGCCCTATCAGGGTTCTCCGGTCACTTGATGCATGGAAATCTGGACCTCCCGGTCCTCATCACTGTGGGGACAGCCTCCATCGTGGGTTCCTACGCAGGTTCGCACCTGGGCATTTCGCTAAACCCCCTGGCTATGAAAAGGCTGATAGGCGCGGCAATCATCCTGATGGCGATAGCCCTTTTTATAACCGGTGTCAGATTGTAACGGTTTTCGGGCTATACTGCGCACCGGATTCTGCGCCAGAAGGGGGCCTCCACGCCATTAACACGTGGAGCGAGAGTTTTTGCCGCCTGTGCCGTATAGAGCACTGTAGCACTGATTCTGTACTACCTGTAGAATAGTGTTGTTGTTTTTTGATTGACACCCCATACGGCGATAAATATAATTTAGCTATTGTTTTAACACAATCCGGGACATCTCAAGATATAGCATGAACTTACTGCGCCACTTGCTAGTGATAGTGCCCCTATGGGTATTGTTCGGCTTTGAAACACCAGCCTACCCTAACGGTATACTCGCCGTTAACGTGACCCAACAGCCGATAAGCGTCGTCGCGAAGTCCATACAGACCTGGCAGATGGAGGGTGTGCGGGCCTTTTCTGCCAGCGGTGACGTGAGGATAACCCAGGGAAAGTTACAAATCTCCTCAGATATAGCGATATGCTGGTTCTATGAGTTGGAGGCGGCAACCAAACCGACGGCGCGGATGGAGGTCTTATCTCAGGGGGATGTTGTCATTATTCAGGAAAGGGTCTATGAGAAATACGAAGAAGTGTACCTGAACCTGGAGACAGCCGCCGGCATGACGTTTGACACCTATGGGGGCGGCGCCATTTCTACTTTAAGCGAGGACCCTCTTGCTGGTAATCAGCGTAAGCTGAAAAAAATAAAAGAGCTTGGTCTAAACGAGTTTGCGTATAAGGAGCCACTTGAGCTGGTACTGGGTGAAGGTCCGTTTCCCGCCGCGCCCGATATGGTAGACATAATGGCGAACGACATTGATAGCTGGCTTGACGGCGATACGAGGGTAGTGGTTGCCGCTGGCGACGTCGAGATCAAATACGGCGAGCAAAAGCTGACCGCGGACAACGTCATGCTCTGGTTCGACCAGCGGGGAGATGGCGGCAAGAAAATTGAGGGCCTTAAAGAGTTTTACGCCGAGGGAAACGTAACCATTGTTCTCGGCGAGAAAGAGGATGAAATAAGACGTGCGGACAAGGTGTTTGAGAGTTTTAGGGACCTGAAGGGCCTCTACGTTAACCCGAGAATTAAGAAAAAAGTCGAGAATTTCCCGCTGCCCGCCTTTGTGGGCGGTAAGGAGATGAAGCAGATAGACCTTAATACGTTTGAAATGAAAGACGGCTACTTTACCACGTGTTCTTTCGGACACCCTCACTATCACGTCGGAAGTCCGAAGGTGATAATAAGGAGGCGAAAAACCGACGAAGGGACTTCTTACGTTGAAGCTACCGCGTATGACAGCGTCTTTTACGTGGGCGGGTTGCCCACGGGCTATCTTCCCAAATATGAGTACAGCACACTGGAAAAGAAACAAATCTTGCAAGACTACAGTATTGGGAATTCCAGTCGCTTCGGCACGTTTCTGCAAACGGATTGGAATCCATACGGGGTGCCTATTTTCCCGGAGAGCTGGTCCGAGTGGAGCAATATGAACGTAAGCCTGGATTATCTTAACAAGAGAGGGCCTGCGGCAGGCTTCAATTTCGAGTACGAACGTAGCGGCGAAGCCATTGATAAGATCCTGGCCAGAGGGGGAGAAATAAGAGACGCCGGCATACTGGGTTTCTTAAGGACATATTACGTTAACGACAAACTCGAAAGAGATGAGTCCCCTGGCCGCGAGCCTATTAAGAACAAGAACAGGGGATGGATTCTTGCGCGCCACAGACAGCAGCTAGCGAAGGAATTGCGAGTGGACGCCGAGCTTTCTTACCTCAGCGACAGAAACTTCTTGAGGGAATACTTTGAACAGGTATTCTTTGAAGGAAAGAAACAGGAGACATATTTGAACCTCAGGTGGCTTAGAGACAACAAGGGCGCCACCTTCCTGGTCAAAGACGAAATAAATCGCTGGAAGACGGGCCTGGAGGAACGGCCACGCGTAGCTTCTCACGTTATCGGGCAACCGTTGTGGGACAACAGGCTCAACCTGACCTCCGAAATCAACGTGGGCTATCTTAACGAGCAGTTGGGCGAAGACCTTCAAGAGAGGGACAAGAGCAAGTACGACAGGCTCAAGGCGACCACATCAAATGCGGCACGGTTCAGCGCGGACAACACCATCAGCGTACCGTTCCATTGGTGGATATTCAAGGCCAGTCCCTTTGTGGGCGGCCGGGCGACCATATACAGCAAGAGTATAAATAGCAGCGGGCCGGACGGCGGCGCTACCGGGAGGTTTATCGGAAGCTTTGGTATAGACGCAAGTACACAAATGTGGAAGGTTTACAGTTATGAAAACAAGTTCCTGAGGATAAACGGCCTGCGCCACATAATGACCCCGGAGTTCCGCTGGCGGAGGGCGTCACTGGTAACCGAAAGGCCGGAAAACCTGCTTCAGTTCGAGAGAGCTGACGGGCTGTACAAGTATAATTCGGCGATTTTCGCCATAAGGAACCGCCTGCAGACCCGCCGTGGCCCCCCCTGGAAGCAGGAGACCGTAGACCTCCTTGAGTTTGGCCTGGAAGCGCATTTCTTCAAGAAACCCAACGTCAAGTCGGCAGACATCACGCGGACGATGATGACTGCGGAAGGCCTCATAGAGCCCAGGCGAGACAACTTCTTGCAGTATGACCTCAGGGCGCAAATTACAAACAGGCTGGCCGTGCAGTCGACTGAAAACGAATTCAACCTGAATGAGCGGCGGCTAGACGTGTTTAACTTGGGCGTTAACTTTCAACGCTCACGGGACTGGAATTATTTCGCCGGTTACAGGTTTATAAAGGATACCACGTCCACCGTCACTATCGGCGCAAACATGCTTATCGGTAAGACGTGGCGCGCTACCTTTTCTGAAGGATTTGATCTAGGGTTTAAGAACAAAGAGACGGGCGTCGAGACCTCAAAGAACCTTTTCAGTAATTTTACGTTTACCAAGGAGTATCATGACTGGTCGGCGGGTTTTAACATAAGTTTCGACGTGGCAAACCGTAACAACGCCTTCAGTTTTGTACTGTCACCCAAAGGCGTTCAGCAGACTTTTGGGCGTCGCTATTCATACACAGGGAGATAACCGTGACGAAGGCTGTCTACCCGGGTACCTTTGACCCGCTTACCTTTGGACATCTGGACCTGATAGAGAGAGGATGCAAGGTCTTCGATGAAGTGGTAGTGGCCATCGGGGTGAACCCCGCCAAGAGCCCACTCTTCAGCGTTGAAGAACGGCAGCAAATGATAGCCAACCATACGCAACACCTGAAAAACGTGAAGATAGACCGTTTTGAAGGCCTGCTGGTGGACTATCTCCACGGTAAGGGCACAAATATCATCTTAAGGGGCATACGCACCGTATCGGACTTTGAATATGAGTTTCAGATGGCCCTGACCAACCGGACGGTAAGAAAGGACGTGGAGACCGTATTCATAATGACCAGCGAAAAGTATTCTTTCTTAAACTCCAGCCTGATAAAGGAGGCGGCCGGCCTTGGCGGAGACGTAAGCGCTTTTATCCCTTCGGATATAGGGAAATTGCTAAAGGAACGGCTGCAGCAGAAACAAGTCTGAACGCTGAAAAGCGTCTTTTTACACTCGAATAACCTGGAGATTAGATTGACTAGAGATGAAACTTAACATCCTGGTATTGGGAGACATTGTGGGCCAGCCAGGCAGGAACATAATAAAGGACAAACTTCCGACCCTCGTAAAAGAGGAGAACATAGGCTTTGCCATTGCCAACGCGGAGAATGCCGCGGGCGGCTCAGGGGTCACAGCGGATGTGACTGAGAAGCTGTTTGCCTCCGGGATTGACGTCATCACCACGGGCGACCATGTTTGGAGGAAGAAAGAGGTAATACAGGTCCTGGAGGCGGAAACAAGAGTTCTCAGACCGGCAAACTATTCACCTATGGCCAAGGGTAGGGGGTGGGTGGTGGTGAAGGGCCACCTGGGCCCTGACATAGCCATCATAAACCTCTTGGGCCGGGTGTTCATGTCTCCGGTAGACTGTCCGTTTCGTGCCGTTGACCAGATACTTGAGAAGATCCCGCAAAAGGTACGCGTTATCATAGTTGACATGCACGCCGAAGCAACTTCTGAAAAGATTGCCATGGGTTGGTATCTGGACGGGAGGGTGAGCGCGGTCGTGGGGACACATACCCATGTGCAAACGGCGGACGAGACTGTCCTGCCGGGCAAAACTGCCTATATAACGGACCTGGGGATGACGGGCCCCCATCAGTCGGTACTGGGCAGAAACAAAGACCACGTCCTGGAGCATCTTCTGACGCAGATGCCGACACGCTTTGACGTGGCCGATAAAGACGTTAGAATGAGCGGCGCCATCATAACGGTTGACGCCGCCACGGGCAGAGCAGAAGGCATTAGAAGGCTGATGCTGTACGAGAATAATTAAACATGAACACACTTGAAACGCTGACCATGACGACGCCCGGTGGGCCGGGCTCTGCGTCGCAGAGGGTTTACACGGTCTCAGAGATAACCTGGAGAATCAAGAACTCCCTTGAGAAGGGGTTCCGCGGCGTCTGGACGGTGGGGGAGGCGTCAAACATAAGAAGCCCGGGCTCCGGTCACGTGTACATGACGTTAAAGGACGAAGACGCGCAGTTACAGGCCGTGATGTTTCGTGCCGTTGCCTCCAGAGTGCCCTTCACTTTAAAGGACGGGATGCAGGTTGTCGCCTATGGCTCAATCTCCGTCTACCCCCCCAGGGGCCAATACCAGCTCATCATCGAGACAATAGAACCCAAGGGGATAGGCCCTCTGCAGCTCGCGTTCCTGCAATTAAAGAACCGCCTGGAGAAGGAGGGGCTATTTGACATTGCCCGCAAGAGACCGTTGCCATTTATGCCGCAGCGGGTGGCCATTGTGAGTTCTATAACTGGAGCCGCCATAAGGGATATGTTAAAAATCATACACGAACGGTCACCTCAAACGGAGATCCTGGTCTACCCCGTGAAGGTCCAGGGAGAAGGGGCCGCCGGGGAGATAGCCCGGGCCGTAACGGACATAAGCGATGACGTCTCCAACAGTCATGTCGACGTAATCATCGTGGGGAGAGGTGGCGGCAGCATAGAGGACCTTTGGGCATTTAACGAAGAGATTGTGGCAAGAAGCATCTTCGCCTCTTCAATACCCGTAATATCTGCGGTGGGCCATGAGACCGACTTTTCCATCTCTGACTTTGTGGCCGACTGGAGGGCCCCGACGCCCTCCGTGGCCGCCCAGATGGTCGCGCCCGAAAGGGAAGGACTTCTGGAGAGGACGGACACTCTTGCCTCAAGGATGTCACGCGCGGTTCACGGCAAGCTGGAAGCCGCCAGGAGCACTCTGGAAGACTTCCCGCGCCGCTACGGCTTCCACCAGCCGCAGGAAATGATTCGCATGCACAAGGCAAGGGTGGAAGAACTCCTGTACGGTTTCAGCCGTGGCATAGAACACGCACTTGCGCTAAAGAGGGAACGCCTGGCGGGGACGGGGAGTAAGATAGAGAGCCTGAGCCCCTTAAAGGTGCTGAGCAGGGGCTATTCCATCACCACCATGGACGGCAAGACCCTCAACACGGCAAGAGGCCTGATGCGGGGAGACAGGATAGAAACGCGTTTCCATAAGGGCTCTGCGGTCTCTGTCGTAGAAAAAACAAAACGGTAGATTAAAGGCGAAGGTGCGGAAAATGAAGTTCGAAAAGGCCCTGGAACGGCTGGAAGAAGTAGTGGAAGAACTGGAAAAAGGCGAACTTAGCCTGGATGAATCCCTTGCAAAATACGAAAACGGGATTAAAATGTATAGGATATGTCTAGGGCTTTTAGAAGGGGCGGAAAAGAGGCTGAAGGTATTCGCAAAGGACGAGAACGGCCGGCTCTTGGTCAAAAACCCGTCAAAGAAGCTCCAGCCAGAGACCGATGGTAAATGATGATGCTTTTAAGGAAGAGAATATGCCCAAAGTGCTAGAAACCATTAACAGCCCGGAAGATCTGAAGAATACGCCCATGGGAGACCTTCCCCTGTTGGCCGAGGAAATACGCGAACTAATTATAAACGTGGTCTCCAAGAATCCCGGTCACCTGTCGTCAAACCTGGGCGTGGTTGAGCTGACCATGGCGTTACATTACTGCTTCGACTTTAAGACAGACCGGCTGGTGTGGGACGTGGGTCATCAGTGCTACGTGCACAAGATTCTCACCGGGAGGAGGGCCACCTTCAAGACCCTGCGGCAATACAAGGGGCTTAGCGGCTTTCCGGACAGAAAAGAAAGCCCGCTTTACGACCAGTTCGTTTCCGGACACAGCGGCGATGCCATCTCCACCGCCCTGGGATTGGCGTGCGCAAACGACATACTGGATATTAACAGGAAGGTAGTCGTGGTGGTGGGGGACGGTGCTATGGGCGCCGGTATGTCCCTTGAGGCCCTTAACCATGCCGGAGCCATCAAGAAGAACCTCTTTATCGTATTAAACGACAATGATATGGCCATCTCCCCTACCGTAGGGGCCTTTGGCAAATATCTGACGGAGTTAAGAACGCTACCGGTGTACAAGGATTTCAAGAAAGAGGTGCGCCACGTCCTGAACCTGCTTCCCCTCTTTGGGAAGCCCGTTGAAAACGTGCTGGAGCTCCTTACCGAGGCCATGAAAAGGGGAATGACCCCGGGCCAGATATTTGAGGACCTGGGGCTTCAATACTATGGCCCCGTAGACGGGCACAACATCCCGCTCCTTACAGGCACAATCAACCGGCTGAAGCCAATCAAGGGTCCGATATTACTCCACGTTATCACCAAGAAGGGAAAGGGGTTTGAACCGGCGTCTCAAAATCCGACTCAATATCACGGCGCGGGCCCCTACAAGCTTCATAACGGTAAGATAGTAGAGGCCTCCAAATCAAAAACGGCTTCATACACCAAGGTGTTCGGAAACGCCCTGGTAGAAATAGCAAAAAAGAACAAGAAAGTAGTCGCTATAACGGCTGCCATGCCGGACGGCACGGGGCTGACCAGCTTCAGAGACAAATATCCGGACAGGTATTTTGACGTGGGTATTTGTGAGCAACACGGCGTGGGCCTGGCGAGCGGGCTGGCCGCCTCGGGCCTTAAGCCGGTGGCCGCTATATATTCCACCTTCTTGCAGCGGGCGTACGACCAGGTCTTCCACGACATATGCCTCCAGCAGACCGGCAACGACATCGTATTCGCCATGGACCGTGGCGGGCTGGTGGGCAATGACGGACCCACCCATCACGGGACGTTTGACATAGCTTACCTGAGACACCTGCCCGGCATGAAACTGATGGCCCCGAAGGACGGGCGCGAGCTGAAGCGCATGCTCAAACTGGCCCTTGAGGGAGGGGGCCCTACATGTATACGCTATCCAAGGGCGAACGTACCGGACGAAGAGCTTGACCTGCCGTCCCGGCCGTTCTCCTGGGGCAAGGCCGAGGTGCTGAGGGAGGGCCAGGATGGAGCCATAATTGCTTACGGCGCCATGGTCTACCCGGCCTTCAGGGCGGCCGAGCTCCTCAGCGGCGAGGGGATTGAGGTCTCGGTTATCAACGCGCGATTCGCGAAGCCCCTGGATAACAAACTTATCCTTGAGACCGTTAAGACCCACCCTGTTGTCTTGACCATTGAGGACCACGTCCTGGCAGGCGGGTTCGGTTCTGCCGTGATTGAGATGCTATCCGACCAGGGTGTGGACATCAGAAATGTACACAGGCTCGGCATACCCGACAAACTGATTGAGCATGGTTCCAGGGCGCAGTTGCTGAGGGACCTGGAGCTGGACGAAGAAGGCATCGCCAAACGCCTCGTTGCCGAGCTGGAAAAGCTGGACATACCCGCGCCTGTAAGGTCGGTTAGACATCTATAGGTCTGAATGAAGAAAGTATTAATTATTGGAAATACTGAGAAGGAAAAGATAAAGAATGCGTTCAGGGACCTGGATTTGTGGATAGGGGAAAGGGCCCACGCTGTCTTTATGGACGTAGCAGAGACGGAAAAGACGCGCCCTTTGGAAGCCGACTTCGCTATCGCAATGGGCGGCGACGGTACGTTCCTGAGGGTGTCAAGAATGGTGAGCCCCTACGGCATACCGATGATAGGGATTCATCTGGGGCTCTTCGGCTTCCTGGCGGAGTTAACCCCTAAGGACATGTATGATAACCTGGACAAAGTATTCAGAGGTGAGTATAAAATCAATACCCGGATGCTATTAAACTGCCGTCTGGAACGTAACGGTGTGCCGGTAAATGAATCATTGGGGGTAAACGACGCCGTGGTATCGAGGGCGTCCCTGTCCAGACTGGTGTCCATCAAGCTATTCATAGACGGTGAGGAAGTGGCCACTTATAGCAGTGACGGCCTTATAGTGTCCACCCCGCTGGGCTCTACCGCGCATTGCCTCGCCGCGGGGGGGCCTATTCTTTCGCCGGAGATAGACGCCTTTGTCATATCTCCCATTTGCCCGCACACGTTGACAAACAGGCCGCTTGTTATCTCCGGGGAAGCAAAAGTGAAGATGGAGGTCGGGAGCGAGGGTGTCGGAACGGGCTTGACCGTGGACGGTCAGGTCTTTCAGGAACTAATGCCGGGTGACACGATAAGCGTGGAAAGGTCCGGCACGCGGCTGAAACTTGTAGACGCCGGGATAAGGAGCTTTTATACCGTGCTAAGAGAGAAGCTTTCTTGGGGAGGAAGTCCTAAATATGGTAATGGTTAAGATTGACAAGAATCTATGTAAAGGCTGCGAACTTTGCGTACCGGTATGCCACTACGATTCTCTGGGAATGGCTGAGACGCTGAACGATTACGGTCTACCGCCCGCTTATTTCAAAAAAGGTTTTCCCTGCAGCGGGTGCAGGCATTGCGCTATAATGTGTCCGGAGGCGGCTATTGAAATCATCACTGCACAATAAACAGTTAATGACGGGGAATGAGGCGGCTGCCGAGGCGGCCATACAGGCCGGCTGCAGGTTCTACTATGGCTATCCCATTACCCCCCAGAATGAGATTATCAACTATATGGCCACCAGGATGCTCCAGGTCGGTGGGACGTTCATTCAGGCCGAGAGCGAGATAGCGGCCATCAATATGCTTTACGGTAGCGCCGCCGCAGGCGCGCGGGCCATGACCTCGTCATCAGGTCCGGGGATAAGCCTGAAACAGGAGGGGCTGTCCTATCTGGCCGGTAGTGAGCTACCTTGTGTAATCGTAAACGTACAACGAGGTGGGCCGGGTCTTGGAGACATCTCCCCTTCTCAGTCCGATTACTTCCAGGCGGTTAAGGGCGGTGGACACGGCGACTACCGCCTCATTGTCCTGGCCCCGAGTTCTGTTCAGGAGGTTGCGGACCTCGTCTACGACGGCTTTGACCTGGCCGACAAGTACCGCAACCCGGTCATGATCCTGGGGGACGCGCAGTTGGGGCAGATGATGGAGCCGGTCGAGTTCTACAAGCCGGCAAAGACGTACCTTCCACCAAAGAAGTGGGCGCTTTCGGGAGCCGACGGAAGGCCGAAGAACGTCGTAAAGTCCTTCTACCCCGTTAAAGGCGAGTTAGAGAGATTTAACGCGCATCTGCAGAGAAAGTATCGCAGGATAGAAGAGACTGAGATCCGCTACGAAGAGATAAATACAAAGGAAGCCGACATTATACTTGTCGCCTACGGCACCTGCGCCAGGATATCGAACGAGGTGGTCAAAAGGACCTCTGAAATGGGGCATCGTGTCGGGCTAATGAGGCCCGTGACCCTGTGGCCATTTCCAAAAGAAGCCCTGCAGCGACTCTCACGAAAGGCGAAGGCGTTCCTTGTTATAGAAATGAGCGCCGGTCAGATGGTGGAGGACGTAAAACTTTCAATACTGGGCCGGCGTCCGGTGTTCTTCTACGGACGCACGGGGGGTGGAGTACCTTCCACAAAGGATATTATAAACAAGATATTAGAGGTACTGCCGAAGATTGTTAAAACCGGTCCCGTGAAAATGACAGAGACACTGAACGTAGAGACGCAGAACGTAAAGCAGAACGTAAATACGTAGAAACGCAGAACGCATGACCGACGGCCAAAATCAAACGGGGGCGGCACTGGATTTTTTCATAGAGGAGATATTGTATTAATATGGAGACCTTGTACGCACCACCAAAAACGCTTCACAGGGTTGCAACCCATTATTGCCCGGGTTGCGGCCATGGGATAGCGCAGCGCCTGATTGCCGAGATAATAGACGAATGGGACATAAGGGGCAGGACCATAGGGATTGCCCCCGTGGGTTGCGCGGTGCTGGCCTACAACTATCTCGATATAGACATGAGCGAGGCCGCTCACGGTAGACCTCCCGCCGTGGCAACCGGCATTAAGAGGGTCCATCCCGACAGTGTGGTGTTTGCCTATCAGGGCGATGGCGACCTTGCCGCTATAGGTCTGGCGGAAATAATCCACACTGCAAGCAGGGCGGAGAACATAACCATAATATTCGTCAATAATGCGATATACGGGATGACCAACGGGCAGATGGCCCCGACCACCCTGGTAGAGCAGAGGACTGTCACCTGTCCGGAAGGCAGAAGCCCCGACGACCACGGGTCCCCCATCCGTATCTGTGAGCTCCTGGCAACCGTAGACGGGAGTGCCTATTTGACCAGGGTATCTCTGACAAACCCGAAGAACGTACAAAAGACCAAGGCGGCGATAAAGAAAGGCTTCAGGACCCAGATGAAGAGAAAGGGCTTCTCTATGATAGAGGTACTTTCACCTTGTCCAATCTATTGGAGAATGAGCTCCCTTGATTCGATGCGGTTTATAGACGAAGAAATGACCCGCACCTACCCCCTGGGCACTTTCAAAGACTGGGAGGGGGAGACATCATGACGGAAAAGATCATATTGGTTGGTTATGGAGGCCAGGGCATGATGCTTTTCGGAAGACTCCTTGCGCGGGCCGCCATGCTTGACGGCAAATACGTCACCTTCTTCCCGTCTTACGGCACGGAAGTGCGAGGAGGCGCCGCGTGTTACCACCTGATTGTCTCCACGGATGAGATACACTCGCCGGTGGTGGAGGAGGCCGACACACTGATAGCCATGAATCAGCCCTCCTACTTGAAGCTCAAAGACTATATGAAGCCCAACAGCCTCCTGCTGCTGAACTCGTCCATGGTGAAGATTGAAGACCCGCCCGGTGTAGAGGTATACAGGCTCCCCGCTACGGAGATGGCTAACGAATTGGGAAACGTTGTAGCGTCGAACATGATAATGATGGGCGCCTACAACTACTTAAAGGACATTATACCCATCAATCTCTTCCTTGAATGTTTAGAGAAGGCCCTGAGGGGTAAAAAGGCTGCCCTGTACGAAATAAACAAACTCGCCCTGGAACGGGGAGAGAATTACATAAGAAACAATAACTTCATTGACGCGTCCGCCCCGTAACCGGGTCCGGGTTTTATGCCCCAGATTCTTGCATGCATCGGTAGCGAGAGGCGCGGCATCTACCCTTTACCCGCTTGTGCTGTCCGGTGACGATGAACATTATGCATAAGAATTATCTATTGCTACGTCTTTTCGGTGTCTTCTTGATACTGTGCTGTCAGGGCTGCTTACCCTTTGGTAGAGACAAGAAGAATAAAAAAGCCACGGTCTACCCTGTGACCAAGATGGCTCCCCCCAAGCAAGAGCCCGAAGAAGAGCCCGTAAAGAAACCGACCAGACAGGGGCCCCCACAGACCGCATTCCGGTTGGAAATGAACAAGCGGTTCAACGACCTTACCCGGGAGGCGAGAGATGGTCAAGAAGACCTCCTTACGAGAATAACCGCACTTGAAGAGGACAACATACAGATTAGAGAGGCACTCTCGCTGCTTGAGTTCTTCCAGGATGAGGCGTCCGGTGATGTTATAAAGATGCAGGAGAAACTGGAGTTTGAGCTGGAGGCCTTGAGACAACGCATTGATGACTACAACACACTCCTGGTCAAGGTATTGAACCGGGTAAGTGCCGGGCCCGCGGCCACACCGGCATCGGAAGAGAAGTCCCCCCTTGAAGTTCCCAGGTAGGGCCTTTCTAACTGAGGAGCCTCCCTTCAATATTTACGGTTAAACACGCTCCCGGTATTATAGCTTTCCTGATTCTCTCCATTGTCGCTTCACTCACGCCGTCTCTCAACGTCGCCGCCTCCTCCACCTGGCCAGAAGCAACGCTGAGGGCCGTCAGCGGCGCGGCGCCGCGCCCGGGGCTGTGGAACGCCAGGCACCCGGCGGAACAAAAAGCGTTGGTAGAGGCCGTAGGCTCCAAACTGCTCAAAGAGGCCGGCAAACGGATAAACGTCGATTTCACGATTCAAAGAAACC
>JAUVQR010000037.1 GCA_030598065.1 Planctomycetota bacterium
ACCGGGGATTTCACTCAGAGAGGCTATGAGCGATTCGATGTTCCTCCTGGTCAGCGGCTCGCCTCCGGTAAGCCTGAAACTCCTGACACCCAACTGGGTCGCGCACCGGGCGACAAACGCTATCTCCTCGAAGCTCAGAATCTCTTTGCGAGGCATCTGGTGGACACCCTGCGGCGGCTTGCAGTAGACACAATAGAGGTTACAGAGGTCCGTAACTTAGATCCTGAGCCTTGTTATCTTTATCTGAAAGCGATCTAACATGTTAGACATCCTTATAAAATCCCCTGCAGGGGCGGTTAGAGCCGACGTCCCGGAGGGAAGGTCTTTTTTTGTTTTACCTGATTCAATCTTGGTGGCTAACGGGCTCCAAAGTCTCCTCCGTGACGCGCACCTGCACGGCCGATCCTGCGCACCGGTATGCCCTCCGGCATGAAACGGTATACCCACACGTGGGCCTCCGGGCTCTGGAAAACCGGTTTAAAGTACCCTATCTCTTGCCCGTGCCCCGTGCTCAACGGCAGAAGTCTGAGCAAAAGTGCGTCCTGCATCGACTTGTCGTCGCGGTCGTCAACGTACCAGAGTGTGTAATATTCTTCAAAAATCTGCACATAAAACGACTCTAACCCTTTGTTCTTCAGACACTGCGTCAAGAGCACCATGTCTTTTTCAACGGTGGTGGTGATGCTCTGCACATAATTCTTTTGAATCTTAAGGTCTCCACCGGCGAGGCGGTTTATGACCTCCAGGTCGGGAAATTCTTCAACTCCTATCGCTACGTAAAGGGGTCTCCCCGTTGGATTGTACTTCTGCATTATTTCGAGGGCCTTGGGCTCAGGGGAGCAGAACATCCTCGCTACATCCTTCAGCTTCTCATTATTGTCCAGGCCCACCTTTTTTCTGAGACGTTGCTGCTCGTAGCGGCGGGTGGCCTGTTTGTATCTGTCACCCTCCACTGGCATTTGGTCGAGAAGTTCCAGGGAAGGCCCTAGCACCAGTGTTTCCCTGCCTGTAAACAGTTCTATCTGTCTACTATGAGTCCACCAGCAGATAATCAGGGCATCCTTCTCCGTATTGCTCCTGATGTACTTGTATCCGTTTACCCAGGAAGGCGACACGAGATTGGTCTTAATGCCACTGTCTGTCTCGGTATAGTCAATCGAGTAGAGCAGCGCCTCGAAGGGCTCGCCACGCTTGTCCCGGTATCTTGCCCTGTATTCAACGCCCAACAAACCGCCCCTTTGTAACCGGCGGCGCACTTTTTTCTCGCCCTCTCCCATTTCAATGGTAATGTCCGCATTCAGCCGTTTCTCATACTTTATAACCGTCTCGATTGGAAAGGCCGATTCCGGTATCAGTGCGAGCGTAAAGTTATCGGGGTCATACTCTTCAACCTTTACGTATTCATACAAAGGTTCCGTCCGCGCCATGCATACGGCGGTCCCAAACAAGACATTAGCCACCGCCAAGAGCAGTGCAACCCCTAACAAACGTTTATAAACCATGGTGATGAGCCCCTTCATGAGACTGTAAACTTTCGGGCTATTGGAAGACGCGGGGGATGGATAAGTGAGCGTTCGGCGCTGATTGATAGTTTGATCGACAGCGGGCGTCCCCTCCTCTAAAAGGGCGCAATGCCTCCCCACTTCCAACGGCTAATCATCTGTTGCTCGAAAATGCTTGTAGAATCCGCGTTCTGCTGCGCCTTCCCTTCCTGTTACTCTGTTCCTTGCCTGGCCTGTCTCCCACAACGTCCTTTCTTACACGGTGGGTCTCTTTATATTAAACTTTTTTATCTTTTTATACAAGGTCTCTCTATGGATTCCCAGCAGGCGGGCGGCCTCGTTCTTATTGCCTTTGGTGCGCCTGAGCGTATCCGTGATGTGTCTTTTTTCCAGCGCTTCAAGGGTGTGTTCGCCTGAGGTATGCGCCGGAGGTAATCCAACATGCCCTTCCCTGACGTTTGGAGGGAGGTCACTGGGCTTTATTATACCGTCTTCACAGAATATCGTAGCCCTCTCGATGGCGTTGGCCAGCTCTCTCACGTTGCCCGGCCATGGATAAGACATCATAAGATCCACCGTCTCATCGACCAGCCTGGGCGCCTTCTTGCTCATTTGTGTAGAAAATTTTTCAAGAAAATGTTCTATGAGGAGGGGTATATCTTCCTTTCTTTCCAGAAGGGACGGCACGTTGATGACGACGGTGTTGAGCCGGTAGAAGAGGTCGCTGCGAAAACATTTTTCCTCTATCATCTTTTCAAGGTCCTGGTTTGTGGCCGCAATAAAGCGCACGTCCGCCTTAATTAGATCGTTTCCTCCCAGGCGCTCGAACGCACCCCCTTCAAGTACCCTGAGCAGTTTTGCCTGCATGGCCAGCGGCATATCGCCTATCTCGTCCAGAAAGAGCGTACCTCCGTGGGCCACTTCAAACTTGCCAATCTTCTGTCTGTCCGCTCCCGTAAAGGCGCCCTTCTCGTAGCCGAAGAGTTCACTCTCAAGGAGGTTCTCCGGGAAAGCCGCACAGTTTATCTTGACGTACGGCTTGGCGTAGCGCCGGCTTGAGTAATGGATGGCATCCGCGACCATCTCTTTCCCCGTGCCGCTCTCTCCGATGGTAAGCACCGTGGAGTTTGAAGAGGAAACCTTTTTTATGGTCTCCACCACGTGCCTTATCGGTCTTGATTTGCCTATAATGTTCTTGTAACCGTGCTTTTCTTCCAACTGCCACTGCAGAAACCGCGCCTCCTCCCTCAGGGCCTTAAGCTTGACTATCTTCTGCACGTTCATCAGCATCTCGTCAATATCCAGGGGTTTAAGCATGTACGCAAACGCCCCCAGTTTTGTCGAGCGAATTGCCGTTTCGATTGTGCCATAGGCAGTCATCACTATTACCTCAAGCCCATGATGCTTCTCCTTTATCCTTTCAAGGAGTTCGACCCCGTCCATATGGGGCATCCTGACGTCAAGGAGGGCAATATCAAACGCGCCCTTTCCCATGGTCTCCAGCGCCACCCGCGCGTTTCGCGCCACCGAGACCTCATAGCCGTGCTTCTGAAGGATGTCGCTCAGGGTCTTAAGGAGGTTTGCCTCGTCATCAACTATGAGGATTTTGAGCCTGTTTTCCACCTTTTTCTGTCCCCTCCTGCTTTCTTTCTACTGCCTTTTGCAAGTGGCAGTGTTATGGTAAAAGATGAGCCTTTACCCTTTTGAGAACTTACGTTTATTGAACCATTGGCCCGCTTTATGGCCGAATGTACGGAATAAAGGCCCAGCCCGGTGCCGCTCCCCGTCTCCTTGGACGTATAAAACGGCAGGAAAATCCTTTCAAGCTCGTTCTTGGGGATTCCAACACCGGTGTCGCTGACCACAAGATATACGCTGCCCTCGGGGTTCGACCCGGTAGCAATCCTCAGCGTACCTCCTTTGGGCATGGCGTCTCTGGCGTTTAATATAAGGTTCAGTAGCACCTGCTTGAAGTCATCTGTATTGAGTTTGAGAAAAGGAACGGGAGCGAAATCTCCAACCACTTTGATGTTGTTCTCAAGTAATTCCTTACCCACCAGCGAGAGGGTGTTCTCAATCAGCTTGTTGATGTCACATTCCTCGACCTCTACCTTTGCCTTTCTTGAGAAGTCAAGGAGCTGGTTAATGATCCTCTGACAACGTCCAACCTCCTCCTGTATCATCTTCAGGTGTTCCTTTACCTTCTTATCCCTGCCCGGCAGGATGTCGTTGAGATAGTATATGGAACTGCCGATAACGCTTAGCGGGTTTCTTATCTCATGGGCCACGCCGGCGGCAAACTGACCAATAGACGCCATCTTCTCCGACTGGAAGAGTTCCATCTGTAAGCGTTTGTGTTCGCTTATATTCCGGAATACCACTGCAAGGGCAAGCGGCTTGTTGTCCTCGTCATGTATGAGTGAGGCAAACAGGTATACGGGGAATTCCTCTTCGTCACTGTTCTTGAAGAGAAGCTCACCCTCCCAGTCTCCCTGACTGAAGGTCTTCTTGAGTACTTCCTTTACGTTTACCGGGCTGTTGTCGGCCGCGATAATTGAGAGTTCCTGCCCCCCCATCTCCTTAAGACTGTAACCGACCACCTTCTCAAACGACTTGTTGACAAAAGACACGTGTCCGCCCTTGTCTGCGATTACCACGCATTCGCCTATGCTCCTCAAGGTGTGGGCGAGTCTTAGAATCTCTTCTTCTCTCTTTTTTCTGTCCGTGATGTCCCCCACAAAACTCCTGGCGTGGATGAAGTCGCCGGTCAATGGGCTACAGACCCCTGTGCTGTCCATTTCAACTATCACCCTCTTCCCGTCTTTCGTTACAAAGACGCATTCCGCCAGGTCATGCCCCGTGTCTATTACGCTTTTCAGGTGCCCTGACAAGTCTTTGCGGAATTCCTCAGGCACTATGTCATGCAAACTCATATTGCACATTTCTCCCAGCGTATAGCCAAGACGTTCCAGCTCCGTCTTGTTTACCGTAAGAAACCTGCCGAGGGAGTCCACCTTATGAATCATCTCAGGGGCATTTTCTATCAGGTCCCTGTATTTCTCTTCGGAGTCACGTATTCTGGAGAAGAGGTTGGAGTTCTCGATGGCGACGGCCAGCTGCGGAGCCATCTGCTGCAGGAGTTCTATATGCTCCTCTGAAAAGTTGCGCTCCTTCTTGCTGCCAAAGTTTACGGTGCCGATAATCCTGCCCTTGTACTCCAGCGGAAAATTCAACCGTGAACGTATGCCTTCGGAGTGAAGTATCGAATCGGTCACAAACTCGCCCTTTGCCGTGTCGTGGATTATGATGGGCCTTCCGCTCTGCACCACGGCCTCCGTCGTGCTGCCCTTACGCGGGAAGGTGGTGCCTTCAGAGAGCCGGCTTGCGGACGAATTTTTTGTGTATACGATATATTCTTTCACGCTGTCATCTTCCAAAAGAAGCGTGATGCTGGTGCGGTCGAACCTTATCAGTTTGTCGAGCTCGGCGCTTACGGCCTTATATACGTCCTTAAGCTCAAGACTGGATGCAATCACCCTGTTTATGTTGGTAATTACGTCCTTTTCCCTCTCTCTCTTCTTTTTCTCGGTAACGTCTCTTATAATCCCCTCGTATCCAACTATCTTCGCCTCTTTGTCCTTCCTCAGACTACAGGTCATTATCGCGGTAATCTTGTCGCCGTTTTTTCTCTTTAGCTCCAGCTCAAAATCTTCTATGAAGCCCGCCTTTGACATGTCCTCATGAAAAGTATTCCCGTCTTCGGGATTTATGCAGAAAGTGCCAGGGAAGTTCTTGTTCAGTATACTTTCCTTACTGTCGTATCCAAAGAGTTCCAGGCCCGCCTGGTTTATGTCACGGAACCGGTTCTCGGTGTCGCAGATAAACGCGGCGTCCTTGGTTGAATCAAACAGGCTCAGATACCGCTCTTCCGTGGCCTTCAGGGCCTGCGTCCTCTCCTCGACCATCCTTTCCAGGGCGGACGTGTGGCTCTGTATCTCCTTCTCCATTGCCTTCTCGTCGGTAATGTCCCTTGCTATCGCCACAAAGCCGGTGGCCCGACCCTGCTCGCTTTTTCTCACCGTAAGCGTGATGTGGACGGGAAATACTTCGCCGGACTTCCTCTTGCCTACAACGTCACCGTCAAACCTGCCCGTCTTCCCGGTTATTGACAGTGCGTCTTCCGGTATATCCCCGCCGGCGGCATCACGCTCAACCAGCACTCCGACGTCAAGTTTGTCTATCACCTCCTCCGGTTCATACCCGAACACCCTCCTTGCGCCTTCATTGAACGCCTGAATCCTTCCGGTGAGGTCCAGGGCGATGATGGCGTACTCGGAGGACCCGGAGAGTATGCTGTTAAGGAAGTTGGTTGTTTCCTCCAGCTCTTCAGTCTTATCCCTTATCGAGGTCACCATACGGTTGAACGACTGTGCCAGTTCCCCGATCTCGTCTCCTGTGGATATGTCAGCCTTCTGACTCAGATCACCACCCGCCATCTTCCGCGTCAAATCCGTTAGGTTTAGTATCGGGGTCGAAATCTTGCGGCCCAGCAGAAACGCCCCAAAGACCACGAAAAACCCCAGTAACAACTGCGTGCTCTCCATCATGGCCTCAACGCTATAAGCCACGCCGAGGGCCTCTTTCCTGCTCATCTCAGCTATCACACCCAGCTTAAACTCCGGAATCCACTGCCAGAACCCGAAGACCTCATTGCCCGCGTAGTTCCTGTAACCCCTTACGTCGAAACCCTCCCCACCTTTCATACATTCCCGGGAGGCAAGCGTGGGCGCGCCGGTATCCGGGTCTACTATCTGATAACCTATGGAACCCCGGCCCCTGGCCAGGTGTTTCAATTCGGTCATGGCCATGCCCTTTTCATCTATTATGTAGGTCTCTCCGCTCCCCCCCAGCAAGACGTTCTTCATCAGGTCGTTGATTCCCCTCAACTCCATCTCGAATATCAGCACGCCGATGACCTTGTTGCCCGACGTTACCGGACTGGAGAAAAACATGTGGGGCGCTTCGTCCTTATCCGCATCGAGCTCACCATGGGGAAAGACCTTTGATATAACGGTGTGGCCGCCGATTGCCCGCTGAAAGCCGCTGGTGTCAAATATATTCGCTCCCCACTTGTGCTTCGAGGTCGATATGGTTACCTCTCCCCTGATATCGGTTACCACGATTTCTTTGTAACCATACGACTCCTTTATGATGTTCAAGAATGAGGATAAGAGGAGAAATTCCTTGTCGCTGGGGGTGATACCGGGGCCTGAGGTTACCAGGGGGTTCTTGGCGGTTACCTTGACGTCTTTCAGCCTCTCCCGCATCCACATCCTAACCAGAGCGGCCTGCTTGACGCCCGCATTCTTGAGGTGCTTCTCCGTCTCTGCCTTCAGCGCCTCTATGGCCCTGGGGTAAACGACTACTCTCAGGAGCAAGAGGGGTATCAAGGCCAGCAGAAGGAATACTACTATCAGTCTGGTCTTTATGGACTTAAACATACTTCCCCGTTCGCCAAAAAACCCGATGTTAAGAAAATAATATCACGGCTAAACAACAGGCACAAGGGGAAAGTGTATAGAAAAGCGACATAAGGACCGCGTATACCCATGAAATACGGCACCAACCTTGGGGATGGCGCGCGGGATTATGAGTCCTAAAGCTTCTCTACTTCGATATAAGTAGAATTATACGCGGCGTTCCCGCCAAACGGCTGGACGTAGTCGGGGATTAGCACGTTGATGCTGCTGCCGCCGGTAAGCTTGGCCCAGATACCCCCGTATGCTAAAGCCACACCTGGACTTACGTTGTCTGACAACCTTGCGTCCATGACCAGTTCGCTCAACTTGCTTCTCAGTCTGACCCGGTCACCGTCAACGATGCCCCTGGCCCCCGCGTCACCCCTATTTAGCAGCACGCCGGCCTCTACCTCCTTCTGCCACACTATGTGGAACTGGGAGCGGGTGATGTGCTTCTCATTGGCGGTTATTAATTGTAACGGATAGCCACCTGTGTCGTCCTCATAATGGCCGGGGAGCGGCGGTAGCCCGTCCCGCTCCGCCAGTTGCGAGTAGAATTCTACCCTGCCCGAGGGCGTAGGAAAGTGGTCTTGCGGCTTGACGGCCATCTTCATGAAACCCTCGCCGCGCAGGTCTTCCAGCGAGAAGTCTATAGCGGCGCTACCGTCCATGAACTCCCGCAGGACGTCTTCTTCCGGGGGATAGAGCTGGTCGGCATCAAGCCCCATGGCCTCTGCCACCCCCCTGAACATCTGATAGTTCGGTCTGCACTCACCCAGCGGCATTACGGCCCTCTCGTTCACGGACAAATAGTTGTGATAGTAGCAGGCGTGGACGTCAAAGCTCTCAAGGAAACTGGTGGCCGGCAGTATTACGTCGGCGTAATCGCAGGTATCGTTCAGAAACAAGTCATGCACCACCGTAAAGACATCCTCACTGGCCAGACCCTGCCTTACAAGGCCCTGATTGGGCAGGTTGACCACCGGGTTGGTGTTGAACACGAAAAGCCCCTTGACGCTGCCCTCCTCCAGTATCTTGCCCAGCCGGGCCATGTTGTAGACCTTTCTCTGTCCCTTCAGAAACTGCGCTCCCTGCAGAAAGCCGAGGTCTACGTCCCGGTCGGTATTGCTGTACTGGATACGAAGGGAGCCGGCCAGTACGGGCAGCAGCGCGATGGCCCTGACCGCCTCACCGCCATTCAGGTGCTTCTGCATGCCAAAACCCGCGTGTATAAAACTCGGCCTCAGTTCGACAAGGTCGCGCGCAAGCCGGACTATGTCCTCCTGCGGCAGCCTGGTTATCCGGGAGGTTTTCTCCAGCGTGAAATCCTTTACCGCCTCTGCGAACCGCTCAAACCCGTGCGCGTATCGCCTGACCGACTCTTTGTCGTACAGGTCGTTTGAGATGATATAATTCGCCAGACCCAGTGCCAGGGCGCCGTCGGTGTTTGGCCTGATGGGCAGGTGCGTACCAAGCGTGGCCGTCTTTACCGGGTCTATAAGATAAAACTTAGCGCCGCCGCGGACGGCCTTCTTCGCCATGTTGTAACCGTGAAGGTTACTCCACGGGCCGTTCAATCCCCAAAAAATTATCAGCTTGGACGCGGCCATATTCTCCGGGTCGACGCCCCAGTAGCTGCCGTAGACGTACTTCAGGGCCATCCTACCAGCCATAGAGCACACGGTCTGCGAACACTTCCCGGTGCCCAGCGCGTTGAATATCCTCTGGGCCGCGTGGGTGGTCAAGAGGCCCATGTGGCCGAAGTAGTGAAACGGCAATATGGCCTCAGGGCCGTGCTTCTGTATTATGCCTCCGAACCTCGCGGCTATCTCAGAAAAGGCCTCGTCCCAGCTTATCCGCTCGAATTTGGCCTCACCTTTGGGGCCTACGCGCTTCATCGGATAGAGCAGCCTGTCCGGCGAGTACACGAACTTGGTGGCATTTTTTATCTTCCAGCAGATAAAACCCTGTGTGACGGGGTGGGCTGGATTGCCCTCCAGTTTCATCACCTTGCCGTCCTCGACCGTGGTCAGGATCGAGCAGGTGTCGTAACAGTCCCTGGGACAGGTGCTTTTTATAATCATTTTTTAACTACTTGTAGGGGCAGGTTCCTGAACGTGCCTGTCCAACGTGCGAGCAAGCTCGCACGCTACACAAAAGAACGGCTGCTATGTAGCGTCGGCCAGCTGCCCCCGCATTACCAAAAAAAGTAGGGGCGACCCGCCGGGTCGCCCTTGCCACAACAGTATTTTTCCAGAAGAAACGATACCGTCAAAAATCCTAGCAGATTCGCAGCGGTGTTGTCAATTGACCCAGAGGTTTTTGCCGTGTCTCAGCGCGTTGAATATGGCCTGCGGCCTGAGCTCCCACAGATACGACGCCTCTATCGTCCCCGCGTCCATACATACGCAGCACCCGGA
>JAUVQR010000277.1 GCA_030598065.1 Planctomycetota bacterium
CCCGGCCGCATCGCAGTCGGCCTCGACCAGCGTGACGGAAAGGTGGCCGTAAAAGGATGGGTTGAGTCCTCCGACCTCTCGTTTGTCGAGGTGGCCAGGCGGGTAGAAAGCTTTGGACCGCGCGCGCTTATTTTTACCGATATATCAAGAGACGGCATGCTGCAGGGCCCCAACGTCGAGCTGCTGAAAGAACTCCTTGACGCCGTGGACGTGCCCGTTATCGCCTCCGGCGGCGTCACCACGCTGGACGACGTCAAGTCCATCGCAGGGCTACTCGTCGAAGGCGCCATAATAGGCAAGGCCCTTTACTCCGGCGCGATAAAACTTCCAGAGGCCATTGAGGCATCAAGAAGCGGCAGGCGATAACTCCCCGGTCTTCTCTGCATTGCATTGTTAAGATTTAAGCAATGGGCGATCCCGTACGTCCCATAGACATAATACGGTACAAACCTGTGCCTCCTTACCCCTTGATATTTCCCCTCAGGTCTGATAGATTTCTGGTACTTTCATCGGTACAAATACCTAGGAGTGGAGAGGAGAAGGGGGGGGAAATGGCCACTCACCAGACAAAGGACATCAGGAATGTCACCTTCATAGGTCACGGCGCCTCAGGCAAGACCTCGCTTGTCGAGGCCATGCTCTTCCGCTGTGGCGTTACCAGCAGGCTGGGCAGTGTGGACGACGGCACGTCCATAGCTGACTTCGAGCTGGACGAGAAAGAGAAGAAACACACCATAGACGCGGCCCTGCTGCCGTGCGAGTGGCACGGGAAGGCCATAAACATACTCGACACCCCCGGATACCCCGACTTCATAGCACAGACCATCGGCGCCCTGAGCGCCGTCGAAACGGCCGTTCTGGTCATCTCCGCCACTGGAGGCGTGCAGGTGAACACCCGGAAATTCTGGTCCCTTGTAGCCGGCAGGGGGGCGGCCCGTGTCATAGTCGTATCGAGGCTGGACGGCGAGAACATAGAGCTGGATAAGCTGCTCGACTCTATAACAGAAAATTTCGGTCAGAACTGTCTGCCCCTCAACCTCCCGGTAGGTACCGGTAACGGTTTCAAGGGCGTTGTCAGCGTGCTTGAGCCGCCCGGCGACATCCCGGCCGACGTCATTGGCGACGTGCAGGCGTCCCGCGAGACGCTGGTCGAAAAGGCGGTAGAGGCCGACGACGAGGTGATGAACAAATACCTGGAAGGGGTGGACCTGAGCCCGGAGGAACTGAAGGGCTGCGTGGCGAAGGCCGTGGCAGGCGGCCATCTTGTGCCGATACTCTTCACCTCTTACAGGAAGACCCTCGGCATAGACGAGCTGCTGGATACGATAGTGGACTTCGCGCCTGACCCGCTCTCCGGAGTCGAACGGCGCGCGCGGGACATACAGAAGGACGAAGAAATACCGGTCGAGGCCGACGAGAAGGCCCCGTTCAGCGCACAGGTCTTCAAGTGCGTCACCGACCCGTTCGTTGGGAAACTTGTATTTTTCAGGGTGTTCTCCGGCGCGCTGGACGGCGACCTCAGCTTCTACAACTCAAACGTCGAGAAGAACGAGAAGGCGGGGCATATCTTTAAGGTCCTGGGTAAGGAGCAGAAGGTGGTGGACAGGGTCATAGCCGGCGACATAGGCGCGATGGCCAAGGTGGAGACGATAAACATCTCGGACACGATGTGCAGTCCAAAGAGACAGCTCTCCTTCCCACCGATAGTCTTTCCCACCCCGATGGTCTCACTCGCCGTTGAGCCGAAGAGCAAGGGCGCCGAGCAGAAACTCTCGGGCTCGCTGACAAAGCTGACCGAAGAAGACCCCCCCCTCAAGATAAGCCGGAACAGGCAGACCCACGAGATGGTCATAACCGGCACAAGCGCCCTCCACCTTGACACCATCCTTCACCGGCTGAAGAAACGCTTCGACGTGGACGTGGCCACGCACGAACCCAAGATCCCCTATAAAGAAACAATCACCGCGAAGGCCGACGCCCAGTACAAGCACAAGAAACAGAGCGGCGGCCGGGGACAGTACGGCGAGGTCCATATCAAGATAGAACAACGGGCCAGGGGCGAGGGTTTTGAATTCATCAACAAGATAGTCGGCGGCAAGATACCCGGCCAGTACATACCCGCCGTGGAGAAGGGTCTCAGAGAGACCCTGGACAAGGGCATACTGGCGGGCTACCCCGTGGTGGACGTCCGTGTGACGCTGTACGACGGCTCGTTCCACACTGTAGACTCCTCGGAAGCCGCCTTCAAGATGGCCGCCTCCAAGGCGTTCCGGAAGGGCTTTGACCAGGCCAGGCCGGTGCTGATTGAGCCCGTCGTGCACATTGAGGTCACCATTCCCGGTGAGTTCATGGGCGAGATATCCGGCAACCTGACCAGCCGCCGCGGCCGCATAATCGGCATGGACACGGTCGGGCAGATGCAGGTAATCAAGGCGTCGATACCCATGTCGG
>JAUVQR010000077.1 GCA_030598065.1 Planctomycetota bacterium
AATCAGCACGGAGAAGTGGGGAGAGAGAAAGCTTGCGTACCGTCTGGACGGGCACAGGCGGGGCACCTACATGCACGTATATTTTACCGCCCCCGGTGAGGCCATTTTGGACGTTAGGCGGGACTGTCAGCTTTCCGACGCCGTATTAAGAGACTTAATCCTGCGTATTGAGAAGGTGCCGGAGCCGCCGGCAGAAACAAGTGAGGTGGAGACGCCGGCAGGAACAAGTGAGGTGGAAACGCCGGTACAGGGAGAAGGCAGTTTAGAAGCCGTCGGGAAGGCCAGCGAAGAGGCCGACTCCTGATTAGCAGGAGTCACAAGAAATAACCCTGAGGAAGACATGTTATGGCCAGCCTTAACAAGGTTTTTTTGATGGGGAATATGACGCGGGACCCCGAGCTTCGTTACATGCAGAACGGCAAGGCGCTGGTTAGTTTTGGCTTGGCCGTTTCAAGGAGCTGGACCTCCCCGGAAGGCGAAAAGAAAGAGGACGTATGTTTCGTGGATATAAGCATGTTCGGGAAAAGGGCCGAGATTATAAGCGAGTATTTTTCCAAGGGTAGCCCGATATTCATAGAAGGCCGTCTTCAGTTCAGACAGTGGGAGACCAAAGAGGGCCAGAAGCGTAATGCGTTAAGAGTGGTGGCCGACGATTTCCAGTTCATAGGGCAGACCAAGAAGCAAGGCGGATCTCATGGGGCAACCCGGGAGGACGCCGGAACTACACCGAAGGATGTTAATGAGGAGGAGATACCTTTTTAGATGGCACGAGAGAGAAACAAGTCCAGGGTACAGAAGAGGAAATTCGTTTACGCAAAGAAGTGCCGGTTCTGTAGAATGAACGTAGAGGAGGTAGACTACAAGGATCTGGCCAACATCCAGAAACTTGTCGCCTCTCAGGGTAAGATGCTTGCCCGCAAACGCACGGGGAACTGCGCCATGCATCAGCGTTCCACCAAACGTGCCATAAAAAGGGCCCGGTACATGGCCCTGCTTCCTTATGCGGATTAGTTTTCCCGGAGTGACTCGATGAAAATACTACTTAGGAAGAGTGTAGAAAAGCTGGGGAATATCGGTGAAGTCGTGCACGTGGCGGACGGCTATGCCAGAAACTTCCTCTTACCGAGGGGCCTGGCAACCACTGCGACCCCGGCGAACGCCAAAGAGATAGAGATTAAGAAGAGGAAAGAAGGGTTAAAGGAGAAGCTGGCCAAGGAGGGGTTGAGCCAACTCTCCAAGGAGCTTTCAGGCTTGGAGCTCAGCATCGCCGTCAAGGCCAACGAGGACGGTCGTCTCTTTGGTTCTATCGGATCCGCCATAATTGCCGAAGAGCTTATTCGCAGGGGCCATTCCGTAGAAGAAGGCTTTGTGCGCCTAGAAGAGACGATAAAAGAGTGTGGCACCTACGACGTAACCCTGGACCTCTATCCCGGTATAAACACTCAGATCAAGCTCTTTGTGGTGAGAGAGGAATAACAATATTGTAGAGGGCGAAAGAGACCTGTAGCTAGAAAAGGGAGACCTATGGGAGTGCAAACCCTGGAAAAAATGCCGCCTCAGAGCGTCGAGGCGGAGACCAGCCTATTGGGAGCCATGCTTCTTGATAACACGGTAGTGGATATTGTACTGGAAAAGCGCCTCTCAAGAGACAGTTTCTACAAGACAGCCCACCGTGACCTCTTTCAGACCATAACAGAACTCTACGACAAGAATCAGGCCGTTGACCTGGTTCTGCTGAAAGAGGAGCTTGAAAGACGCGGGCTGCTGGAAAAGGTGGGTGGGCGCGATTACCTCCTGGAGCTGGAGGAGTCAGTGCCTGCGGTAGCCAACGCAGAGTACTATGCCGGTCTTATACGGGATAACGCAATAAAGAGGGGCCTTGTCGAAGTTGCGATAAAGATACAGAAAGAAGCCTACGAAAATAAAAGCGACGTCGACGCCCTACTCGATAAATCTGAGAAACTGATATTCGACCTTGCAGAGAAGAAATACGCCTCTACCACCCTGCACATTCATGAACTGCTGAACGAGGTCTTCCCCCGGCTGGAAAATTTGAGTGACAGGAGCAGCAGGCTCACCGGCGTGGGTACGGGTTTCTACGACCTGGATGACCTTACATGCGGGTTACAGCCCTCGCAGCTTATCGTGGTTGCCGGCAGGCCGAGCATGGGTAAGTCAAGTTTTGTGATGAATGTGATACAGCACGTCGGTGAGGTGGAGAAACAGGCGGTCGTGCTGTTCTCACTCGAAATGGCTGCCGAGCAGATTGCGCAGAACATGCTCTGCTCGTACGCGCGAATTAACGCCCACAATGTGCGAAAGGGCAAGGTGTCTTCTGAGGAATTGGAAAAGCTGCCCATTGCCGCCGACAAACTCTCCCAGGCCAAGATATATATCGATGATGCCCCGGGGCTGTCAATTGTGGCCTTGCGGTCAAAGGCGCGCCGTATGAAGGCTCAATACGGTATAGGGTTGTTGGTGGTGGATTATCTCCAGCTGATGGACTCTTACGGCGCGGAGAACCGCCAGCAGGAGATATCAATGATATCAAGGGGGCTGAAGTCACTGGCCATGGAGCTGAGTATACCGGTTATAGCCGTTTCCCAGCTCAACCGCTCGGTCGAGATGCGGCCTGAGCGTAAACCGCGGATGTCCGACCTCAGGGAGTCCGGCTCTATCGAGCAGGATGCCGACATCGTCTTACTGCTTCATCGCGAGGGATACTATGACGCGAAAAAGAATCCCAAGGACTCGGATCTGATAATAGCCAAACAGAGAAACGGCCCCACTGACACTGTAAAGCTTACTTTCATAAACGAGTATATGCGTTTTGAGAGTGCCGCAGCTCGACAAGAAGATGATGATTGAAGAAGGCACTGGATGGCTAACGCCAGGGTGTAAGAACCTTGCCGCTGTTTCTGTATTTTTTTTTGTTCTGCTATACGGAAGCACAGTCCAGGCACAAGAGGCAGAAGAAGGAAGAATCATAAGACAGATTGAGATAAAGGGCAACAAGCGCATAGGCACTGCCGCCATAAAGGGTTCGATAGGGTTGAGGGCAGGCGACCCCTATAATCCGGAGGCGGTGTCACAAGACGTCTCAAGTATCTGGGCGATGGGTTACTTTGATAACGTGGAAGTGGTTGTGGAAGACGTGGAGGGGGGGCTGAAACTTGTTTTCCTGGTCACGGAGAGGCCGGTAATTACAAGGATAGTGTTTGAGGGTAATGACAAGATTGGGAGCGGCAAGCTCAGAGACCAACTTGAGTTTAGGAGCAGGGATTATCTGAAGCATTACCTCATTAAGCTTGGCGAAGAGAGAATAAAAGACCTCTATCTGAAAGACGGATACCGGTTCGCAAAGGTGGACAGCAGGCTAAAGACGCATGACGGTGAGGTAGAGGTGATATACGAGATTAAGGAAGGCCCGAAGGTAACCGTAAAGAAGGTATTGTTCACCGGCAACGATTCCATAAGCAGCAAGAAGCTCAAGAAGCAGGTGAAGATCCGGAGAAAGCGCTTTCCGGCGCTCCTGTTCAGAGGTCTCTTTAGCAGGGATAAATTTGATGAAGATAAGGAGAGGCTGAGGGAATATTATATAGACAAGGGGTGGTTGGACGTAAGGATTGAAGGGAATTTGGCGTACAGTAAGGATAAGAGCGAGGTCGTCGTTACCTTCGTAATCGACCAGGGAGAAAGATACACCGTAAACAGTATAGTGGTTAATGGTAATTTGCTCTTTTCCACCCCTGAGTTACTTGCGGATATGGTGCTTTATACTGGCGGGCCTTTTCAGCCCCCGGTATTGGAGGAAGACGTAAGGAACGTTAGGACGCTGTACGGCGAGCAAGGTTTCGTAAATGCAAGGATTATTGCCAAACGTATCTTCAGCCCTATGGCGCCGAAGGTGGACATCGTATACGATATAGACCAGGGAGAGCGGCTTTATATAGAAGAGATAAAGATAAGAGGTAACGAGAGGACCGAGGACCATGTCATACGAAGGGAATTATCGTTCTTCCCTGGAGGGAGGTTTGATAGTGTAAAGATTCGTGAGAGCCACGAGAGATTGGCGGCAACCGGGTACTTTGACAAGCAGTCACCCATGCCGGTAAATATGTTGACCGCACAGGGGTCCCGTCCCGACCAGGCCAGCATCATCGTAGACGTAAATGAGGGGCGTACGGGGCTGCTGCGTTTCGGCGGCGGCTTTGGGGTGAACTCTGGGTTCTTCGGGGACATTTCCTACACGGACAATAACTTTAATATCCTGGACCCCCCCAAGAACCTGCACGACTTCATGTCAGGTGACGCCTTTCGGGGCGCGGGTCACGTCTTTGAAATAAAGCTCAGTCCCGGCCTGAAGCGGTCCGAGGCCTCTATAACCCTAAGTAACCCTTCTATATATGATTCGCCCTGGTCCGCCGGGGGCAGCTCGTTCATATTCAGCAGAGGGTGGACGGAATATGATGAAAAAAGAATGGGAGCACGTTTTACGCTGGGGCGGATCTTTCCGCACCACATTAGCGCGGCCCTTACCCCTGAGTTTGAGGATATTCAGATAAGTGACGTTAGTGATAATGCCGCCCTGTTCATAAAGGAGCAGCGAGGGTCTACAAGGAAGTTGGCGCTTGGTTTGAGAGCGGCCTGGGACACGCGGAATCACCCGATGTTTCCCACAAAGGGCCACCTTGTGGAAGGGAATGCGGAGGTGTCCGGTTTAGACGTTGAGGTAGTGAAATTCACGGCGTCAGCCAAGAAGTTTTTCAAGATATGGGACCCCGAATGGTGGGGCCCCCACATCTTGGGTGTTAAGGCCTCCGTAGGGATGGTGGAGTCATACACGGACGAGAAGGTGCCTATCTTTGAGCGGTTTTGGGCCGGTGGTACGGGTTCTATAAGGGGTTTTGAGTTTCGAGGCGTTTCGCCGGTTGATAAGACGTCAGGAGACCAGATTGGGGGTAACTCCCTCATCCTGTACAGCGTTGAAGACACCTTTCCGGTCTACAAGAATCTTGTTAAGGGAGTTGTCTTTCTGGACGCAGGTAAGGCGGGCGTGGGGACAAGTGATATAGGTTTTGACGATATACGCGTGTCCGCAGGGCCAGGGGTGCGGTTCACCCTGCCCTTCTTCGGACGTATGACCATTGGTGTAGACTTTGGCTTTGCTTTAATAAAGCAGCAGGATGACAACACGAAGTTTGTTAATATCAACATCGGTGGAGGCGGATTCTAGTAAGAAATTTTTTTGAAAGGAAAGTGACCGATGAAGTTATGTAAACTCATGATAGTATTTGTCGCAGTGGTTGTCGTATTCCCGGTTATTGCGTCTGCAGCGGAACTGAGAGTGGGTGTGTTGAACCTTAATGACGTTTTTGAAAACTACGACAAGCGGGCGGATATGGAGGAAGACTTTAAGGACCTGAGAGACCGCGAGGAAGACGCTCTTGTGGAGAAGCAGGATAGTCTGATGAACCTGAGGGAGGAATTGCAACTCCTGGAACAAGGTAGCGCGGCCAGGGAGGAGTTGGCGGCTGAGTTGGAGAAGAAGCTGCTCATCCTTCAGCTGGAGCAAGAGGTTGCCGCTAGGAACCTCGGCTTGAAGGAGAAGGAGTATTATGAAGAGCTGTATGTGGACATAAGTAATGCGATTGAGGAGATAGGCGAGACAGAGGGGTTTGACATAATATTAAAGAAAGAGGTTATCGAGCCCAAGAGTGCCGACCTTATGGAGCTGAGACTCAAGATTGGGATAGGTACGGTGATGTACTTTTCCGAGTCGGTGGACATTACCGAGTTGGTGGTGGAGTACTTAAACGAGAGGTATTCCGGGTGACGACTAGCCGAGGACAGAGAACGATAGGAGGTGTAGTAGAGTATAAGGGCCGCGGCCTTTTTCATGGCCAGGAAGTCTCTATAAAGCTAAAGCCCCAGCCTCCTAATACTGGAATACGGTTTCAGAGGGTGGACCTGCCTGGTTCGCCCATAATACCCGGCAACGTTGCTTATGTTAAGGACCACAAGAGACGCATCTTGTTGGAGAAGGACGGAGTGGCGGTAGAGGGCATCGAGCATTGCATGGCGTCAGTGGCCGGTTTGGGCATCGACAACATGTTGGTAGAGATGACCGGCAAAGAGGTACCGGCCGGAGACGGCAGCTCGATGGTCTTCGTTCGGTTGATTAGAGAAGCGGGCACGGTCAACCAGGAGCCCCCCAGGCAGGTTTTCACCCTCTCCCGCGCCATTACCCTGGAGGACAACGGGGCAAAGATTGTCGCCCTTCCGAATGACGCCGGTCTGGAGCTAACTTACCATCTGGATTTTAAAGACCGGTCGTCACTGAAACAGTCGTACACCATCTCCGTTACGGAAGACGCATTTTTCGAACAGATTGCCACGGCAAGGACGTTCTGCCTGTCAAGCGGTGTGGAAGAGTTCATAAGACTTGGTCTTGGCAGGGGAGTCACGGAAGAAAACTGCTTCTTGATAAACGAAGACGGCACGACCTCCACGCCAATCAAAAGGAACAAAGCGGTCCTCCGCTTTGCGGATGAGGGTGTCAGGCACAAGCTGCTTGACCTTATTGGAGACCTGTTCTTGGCCGGTATGGGGCTCAGGGCACGGGTAATCGGCACGCGTTCGGGGCATCTCCTCAATGTCCTTCTGGCCAGAAAAATAGTGGAGCTCGCTCAGTCCGAAGGCTGTTTATCGTCCAAAGCGGTAGATGTTGAGGTATGAAGATACATCCGGCGGCAGTGGTACATCCCAAGGCAGTGTTGGGCGAAAACGTTGAAATAGGGGCGTTTTCCTTGATTGACGAGCACGTGAAAATCGGGAGCGGGACCGTCATAAGAAACAATGTTACCGTAACCGGGCACACCACACTTGGCAGGGACAACAGTGTTTTCCCGGGAGCGGCCTTGGG
>JAUVQR010000185.1 GCA_030598065.1 Planctomycetota bacterium
CAAGGACAAATTCGCAAAGGCCGCCCAAAAGCTGGCGAACGGGACCCATCTGGGGGTGATACTCGTAAGCGAATCACCGGAGGCAATGGGAGCGGCCCTCGAACATCTGGCCGAAAAGAAACCGTTGATTTACGGCGCAAACAGCGGCAATTTCGAACCGATGGCAAAGCTGGCCAAGGAAAAGAACTGCCCCCTGGGGGTCTACTCCTCAAGCCTCGAAGAGTTAGCGGAGCTGACCGAGAAGGTCAAGGCCATCGGTGTTAATGAAATCATAATCGATTATAATGGTAAAGGAGTCAAGGACATACTGCAGGGGTTGACCAAGATAAGAAGGCTTGGCCTCAAGAAGAATTTCCGGCCGCTGGGCTTCCCGACAATCACCTTCACGGAAAACAGCGACGCGTACCAGGAGATTATCCACGCCGCCACCTACATGGCCAAGTACGCCGGCATTGTGGTTCTGTCGGGCTCCGAGCCATGGCAGGTGATGCCCCTGCTGACCGTCAGGCAAAACATATATACCGACCCTCAGAAACCCGTGCAGGTCCCGCCCAAGTTATACGAGGTCGGACAGGTAACCGAAGACTCACCGGTCCTGTTCACAACAAATTTCTCTCTGACGTATTACACCGTTGAAGGCGAGGTCGAATCGAGCCGCATACCCTCCTACATCCTTGCGGTAGACACGGAGGGGACCTCGGTCCTCACGGCCTACTCCGGGGACAAACTCAATGAAAAAGTAGTCGGTAAGGCGATGTCTCAGGCAGGGGCACAGGAAAAGGTGAAACACAAGAAACTTATCATCCCCGGACTTGTCGCCGTTATGTCAGCCAAACTCAAGGAGGAGACGGGCTGGGATGTACTGGTCGGCCCAAAAGAGGCATCCGGACTCCCTTCCTTTCTCAAGACTAGCTGGGGACACGGGAAATAAGCCAGCGGAGGGAAGAAAGGTTGTACCTCAAATAGACCGACCTGCCACCGGTTAAGCGTCAAACGTCGCCCTCTGGTAAACCTTAGACCGGCACCACTATATGCCAGACGAAAACCATACCCTTAAGATACGCTTCCTCCCTAACGACAAAGCGGTGCAGATTAAACCCGGCACCACCGTATTAGAGGCGGCACACCAGGCGGACGTATACGTCTCCAGCATCTGCGGCGGTGTCGCCACCTGCGGAAAGTGCAAGGTCGTGATAGAAGAGGGCAGCATCGATTCTCCGCCCACCCCCCTGCTAACGGAGGACGAGGTAGCGAACAAATACGTCCTCGCCTGCCAGACAAAGGTGGTAAGCGACATGCTCGTCTCAATTCCCACTGAGACAAGGATGGAAGGCGGGCAGATACTGATAACCAGGGAAGAGGAGAGAGAGGTCTCCGCAGGTAAGATTGCCGCGATCCTGCCCGGACTGGAATACACCCATGACCCGCTGGTAAAGAAAGTCCACGTGGTACTGGAACCACCAACCATGGACAACAACCTTGCTGATTATGAACGCCTGCTCCGGGCCATTATGCTCGAAGAGAAGGTCGACATGGAGTCCATAGAGGCGGACCTTGACCTTATCAGGGAAATACCGGCCACCTTGAGAAAAGCCGACTGGAAGCTGACGGCCACGGTAGCGGAATGGGGCACTATGAGGGAGATCCTGCGTCTGGAGGCAGGGGATACGACAAGGAACTTCTTCGGCGTCGCCGTGGACGTGGGCACGACCACCGTGGTGGTGCAGCTCATAAACCTCACCACCCATCGGATAGTAGACTCCGAGGCCTCGTACAACTCACAGATGAAGTGGGGGGAAGACTACATACAACGCATCATGTACGCCACGGAGAGAGACACCCTGGATGAGATGCAAAGTACCGTCGTGAATGACATAAATGAACTCATTTCCACCCTTACTCTGAGAAACGGGCTTCGTCCGGAAGACGTCTCTGCGATATGCTGCTCCGGCAATACGGCCATGATACACTTCCTGCTCCGGCTGGACCCGACGCTTATCCGGAAGGAACCGTACATTCCCACCGCAAACTCCGTCCCACACATGTTTGCCGGAAAAATAGGGATAAACATAAACAAAAGGGGCATCCTTTACTGCCTTCCCAGCGTGGCGGCCTACGTGGGTGGAGATATAACAGGCGGCGCCGCCACCATCGGGCTGGACAGGCAAGAGGCACTCTCCCTGTTTATAGACATAGGCACAAACGGCGAGGTGGCCCTGGGCAACAAGGACTGGCTGGTGTGCTGCTCATCCTCCGCAGGTCCGGCGTTTGAAGGAAGCGGCGTCAAACACGGCATGAGGGCGGCCAACGGGGCAATCGAAAGACTCCAGATTTCGGACGACTTTAGCGTCAGATACAAGGTAATCGGAGACAGTGAACCCAGGGGGATATGCGGGTCCGGCCTTCTGGACACCATCGCCGCACTACTCCGCTCCGGCGCGGTAAACAAATCTGGAAAGCTGGTAAAGGGGTCCACGCCAAGGGTCAGAGAGACTGAAGAGGGTTGCGAGTTTCTGCTGGTCGAAGGGACAAAGTCGGTCACGGGGGCGGACATAGTGATAACCCAGGCGGATATCGAAAACCTCATGCGTTCAAAGGCGGCTATCTATGCGGCCGTGTCCACCCTTACCGACTCCATGGGCCTGAGCATAACAGACATTGAGAAGGTGTACCTCGCCGGCGGATTCGGAAACTATCTGGACATTGACAACACGATAACCATCGGGATGCTGCCTGAGATGCCACCGAATAAGATATGCTTCATAGGAAACAGCTCCCTGGCAGGGGCCAGGTTGTCGCTCCTTTCAAAGGAGGCCTTTGGCAGGGTTAAGGAAATAGCCGCAAAGATGACCTATTTCGACCTTATGGGAAACCCGGTATTCATGGACAAGTTTATGTCCGCCAACTTCCTCCCGCATACGAACCCAGACGAATTTCCCAACGTTTACCGCGCACTCGGAGGAGGAGGGGGTAAGACAACAGACTAGAGGGGTTTAAATATTTGAGAAAATCCTGTATATTATTGTTGTCTATTATTGCGCTCTTCTGGCCGTCCGCCGTTGACGTACGGGCGCAAGGGCAAGAGGGTTACAATAGAACCATCGAGGAGGTGGCTCTGGACATTTCGGCCATAAGGGGACTTGAGTTTAAAACCCCCGTACAACATGGCACAAAGTCCAGAGAAGAACTGCACAAATATCTCAAGAAACTCATAAAAGAGGAAATCCCTCAGGAGAAAATGCTGGCCGACCAGAAGGCGCTTGCCAAGTTCGGCCTTATACCTGCGGACATGCAGCTCGAAGATTTCCTGCTGGAACTGTATACGGAACAAGTGGAAGGTTTTTACGACTGGCACAGCAAGACGTTATATCTTGTGGACGGCGTATCCGAGACACTGCTCAAGCCGATAATAAGCCATGAGCTGACCCACGCCCTCCAGGACCAGTTTGTGGGCATCGGTAACCTGCCCATATTAATGGAGAACGAGAACGACGACCAGATAATGGCAACTCAGGCACTCCTGGAAGGTGATGCCGTCTCAACAATGATAGACTACGTACTGAAACCTACAGGGCGAGACTCGACCATGCTGCCGGACATCGGCTCGCTTATCGAGAAAAACACCAATGCCACTATGGGCGGAAGGCTGATGACAATGGCCCCTGCGTACATAAGGAGCAATATACTGTTTCCGTATACCCACGGGTCCTCTTTCATACAGCGACTGAGAGAAGCAGGCGGGTGGGACCGGGTAGACATGGCGCTCGAACGGCCGCCAAGCTCCACCGAACAGATAATGCACCCAGAGAAGTACGTGAAACCGGAAGAGGCGGACCTGCCCGCCACCATTACGTTGTCCCCCATGCCGGATGAGTTCGGGCAGGGGTGGACGTTTCTGGGCGACAATAC
>JAUVQR010000178.1 GCA_030598065.1 Planctomycetota bacterium
CCGTCGGGTCATTTCCTTCCACCCGTCCCAGTCGTCTTCGGCGAGGCCGTCCTCTATCGAACAGATCGGGTAATCCGCCATGTATTTCTCGTAGAGTTCTATCATGCCCCCGGCATCCCGCTCCTTTACGCCTCCCGCCGAGAACTTGTACTTGCGGTCATTCGCGTCATAGAACTCGGTGGCGGCGACGTCGAGCGCAAGCACCACCTCAGACCCCGGCTTGTAGCCGGCGGCCTGTACGGCCTCAAGCACCACCTCGATTGCCTCTTCGTTGCTACGCAGATTGGGGGCAAAACCGCCTTCGTCGCCTACGCCGGTGTTCTCGCCCCTTTTTTCAAGTATCAGTCTCAGGTGATGGAAGACCTCCGAGCCTGCCCTGAGCGCCTCGCTGAAGCTGCCAAGACCCCCGGGCACTATCATAAACTCCTGAATATCGAGCGGGTTGTCGGCGTGCATGCCGCCGTTAAGTATGTTCATCTGCGGTACCGGCAGGATAGTCGAAGCGTTCGACCCCCCAATGTATCTGTAAAGTGAAACATCTTTCGCAAGGGCCACGGCCTTGGCAGAGGCCAGTGAGACGCCCAGTATTGCGTTGGCCCCCAGCCTTTCCTTGTTCGCGGTGCCGTCCAGGCGTATAAGCTCCCGGTCTATCGCCTCCTGGTTGGAGGCGTCTTGTCCCCTGAGAGCGGGGCCTATCACGTCGGTAACGTTCTTCACCGCCTTCAGCACGCCCTTGCCGAGGTATCTTGATTTGTCTCCGTCGCGCAGCTCCAACGCCTCATGCGCGCCGCAGGACGCGCCGGAGGGCACGTCGGCTCTGCCCATCACACCGCCCTCCAGTATAACGTCCACCTCTACGGTGGGGTTACCGCGCGAATCCAGTATCTGGCGTGCCCTGATATCCTTGATTGCGGTGAGCAAGGTCCCCCCTGTTGTAGTGCGCCTTAAATCGATTGAATATCAGAATTGAGAAACTTTGTCAAGTTTTTGTTACGACTCGACTTGCGAAAATGTGTTGAATACGCATAACGTTTCTGGGATATTACCGCAAAAGGAGGCACCGCGCGTGATCGAGTTTCTCTGGGCACTCAGATTCCTGACCATAATACCACTGTCTCATAATAATGGTGCCGAGTTGCCACCGCAGAGGATGGGTGTGGTAATGTCACTCTTCCCGGTGGTGGGACTCCTTATCGGCCTTATTCTGGTTTTTTGCTACATTCCTTTAGTTATAATATTTCCCGGTGGGCTGGCGGACGCCCTGATTATTGTAATCTTTATCGTGCTGACCGGGGCGCTGCATCTGGACGGGCTTGCGGATTCGGCGGACGGGATCTGGGGGGCGTGGGACGCCGAAAAACGTTTGGAGATAATGAAGGACTCGCGCGCCGGCACATTCGGCGTCGTGGCGCTGCTTGTCGTGCTGGGACTCAAATACCTGTCTTTTAACGGGATGGAGGACCACGTGGTAACCACCGCCGCATCTGCATCTGCGTCTCTCAGCGCGTATCTTCCTGCCGGCGGATTTCCCGCTGAAAAGGCGACCGTCTTGCTGCTTATGCCCGTGGTGGGGAGATGGGCCCAGACACTGGCCGCGGGCCTGTACCCCTATGCCAGAGATAAGAGCGGCACCGCGCACAGCCTGGTGGTCAACACACAATTCAAGGACGCGGCGGTAGCCACAGCCATCACCGTGTTTCTTGCGGGTCTTCTGCTGGGTGGTACCGGGCTGATAATAGCCGTCGTGCTGGCGGTAGCGGTATTTCTTCAGGCGTTTTATATAAACAGCCGGTCCGGCGGCCTTACCGGCGACACGCTGGGCGCGATTAACGAGACGACCGAGCTGTCATTTCTGCTCTTGTTTTATGTAGTATGAGAATGATAATGTAGTTGCCCCATTTATGGGGCTTTTGTCTACACGCTCGATAAATCGAGCAACTACAAATGAAGGTGAATAATGGCAAAACTGACGTTGATACTGGGCGGCGCGAGAAGCGGCAAATCGTCCTTCGCCGTGGAACTCGCAAAGAAATATAACGACGTGACCTACGTGGCCACCGCGCAGGCACTGGACGATGAGATGCGTGACAGAATCGAGCAACACAAGAGGCAGCGTCCAGCATCGTGGCAGGTGATAGAGTCTCCCAGAGACGTGGCAAAGATTCTAACAGGGCTGAGTGCCGACCTGATACTGATAGACTGCCTTACACTATACGTAACCAACATGCTGCTGGACGACAATAAAAAAGAAGCGAAGGAAGAATATATCACCGAAGAGATAGAGAGGCTCTGTGCCGTGTCAAAGAACTCCGCGGCGGACGTGATAATGGTCTCCAACGAGGTGGGGCTCGGCATAGTCCCCGCAGACCCAGTCAGCAGGAGCTTCAGGGACATCGCCGGCAAGACTAACCAGATAGCGGCGTCCAAGTCCGACGAGGTATTTTTAATCACCGCCGGAATCCCTCAGAAACTGAAGTAGAATTATTAGCCGCTTAAGCAGCCTAATACCTGCCCTGTGCTAATCTCGCGCTACGCCCTTGGGTGGCTACGGTTGTAGACCTTGCGGAGACGCTCGGTAGTGACGTGCGTATATATCTGTGTGGTGGACAGGTTGGCATGACCCAATAATTCTTGAACGGCGCGGAGGTCGGCGCCCCTGTCTAATAAATGCGTGGCGAAGCTGTGGCGCATGATATGGGGCGACGGGTTGTGCCTGATGTCGGCAAGCTTCATGTATTTGTCCATGATGCGCGAGATGCTGCGGACTGACAGCCGCCTCTTGTTTTTGTTCAGAAAGAGCGCAGTGTCTCCGTTGGTGCCGCGGGACGCGACATAGACCTTCACCGCCTCAAGCGCGAGGGAGCCTATGGGCACGATGCGCTCCTTCTTGCCCTTGCCCCTGACCTTGAGCAGCTCGCTGAGCGTGTCCACGTCTGCGACGTTGAGGCCCACCAGCTCGCTCACCCTGACTCCCGTGCTGTACAGGGTCTCAAGTATGGCCCTGTCCCTGCGGCCCTGGAGGTCATTCGCCTTCACGGCATTGAGCAGCGCCTCCATCTCCCGGACGGTAAGGAACCTCGGTAATTTCCCCGCTTTCTTGGGGGAGCGCAGGATATGGGCCGGGTTGTGCTCAATGACATTCTCCTTGCAGAGAAATTTATAAAAAGAACGTAAGGTGGCGACCTTTCTGGCAAGCGAGGTGTTCTTGTAGTTCATAGAGGAGGAGCGCAGGCCGACTACGAAACGGCGGAGGATTAATGGGGTTACGTCCCGGGGGTTCGTGCAGCCGCGTTCTTCCAGGAATTCAAGGTGCAGCCGCAGGTCTTCACGGTATGCCCTCAGCGTGTGGGCAGAGTAGTTTGAGCCGTGCTCAAGTCTCTGCAGAAATTTTTCAACAAGTTCCTTCAATGGCCACGATTCCTTCGGTCATGGCCACCCCTTCAAAAGTAAGGGCCAAATCCTATCAAATCCATGTCCAAATATCAAGCTAAACCCTTGCCTTGACAATCTCAAGCGGCCACTATAGAATCTTAGCCACCTATGCGAAGGTCCTAGTTATTATTGATACTTACGTTTTCCGGCCCGTGGGCGGGATGCAAAATGTCCCCTACCGTACGACCAAAACCCCAAAAGATAACAGCGACAGAGGTTTCTTCCGCCTGCACATCTACCGAGGCCTTCAGGGCCCTCGTCGCCGACGGTACGTTCTTTCTGGACAGTGCTCTCACGATGGAAAACGACCTGACCCGATACTCTTTCCTGGGCTGCAGGCCCTTTATGGTGCTGAGGTCCAAGGGGGCGGATATCACTATCCAGAACAGTAGCGGTATCGTGAAAAAGCATGGAAACCCCTTTGACCAGCTGCGGCGGCTTCTTGCTGAACACAGGTCAGACGACTTCCAGTTGCCCGGCATACCATTTACCGGGGGCGCCGTCGGCTATCTGTCATACGACCTCTGCCATTTCGTCGAACGCCTGCCCTCTACCACCGTAGACGACATAGGCTTCCCGGATATGTACTTCGGCTTTTACGATAAAATTCTTGTCTATGACCACCATGAAAACAAGTGCCTGCTGGTGGGAAGGGACGTAGACGAACAAGAAG